>JAJXZP010000063.1 GCA_021779995.1 bacterium
GCTGGCACATCCCTGCTGCAACGAGGGTTTATGCGCCGCCGCCGTTTCATCGCCGCCTCGACCGCCGCCGGGCTCGCCGCGCCGGCGCTCGGCCGAGCCCAGGACGCTACGCGGAGCGCCAAGGCGGCGTACCGCCAGACTCTCTTCACCGCCGGACTGGGGCTGACCTGGATCGACCAGAATCAGTTCCGGCCCTACCTGTACGACCAGGGCACGTACGCGAGCGGGGCCGCAGCCTACCAGCTCAGCGACTATCAGTACCGCTCGCAGCAGCTCGGCGCGAGCCTTAGGCTGGGCTCGCAGCCCTTCGTCGACGACTGGCTCTGGTCGCCCACGACGCTCAGCTACTCGCTCGATGCGACCATCTACGGCCTGCAATTCTCCGCGCTGGACGCGAACAACAACCCGGTCTACACCCGGAACTACCTCGGCTGGAACTCGGGCAGCATCACGACGAACAGCGCCACCCTCACGCTGGGCATCCAACCCTGGAACGCCACCCAGAGCCTGGCGCTCACGGCGACGATGCCGCCCACCTCCGAATCCTACGCCGCGCTCCTGAGCCTCAAGGCGGGACCGGCCGCCCTGACCATGCAGGACCGGGCCTACCGGGCCACCGCCGGCCAGAGCTTCTCCTTCGATCCGCTCACCTCGACCCTGACCCTGGGCGTCGCGCCCTGGCCGGTGCTCGCCGACACGTTCATCTACGATTTCTCGGCCGGCCAGGCCCAGTCGAACACGAGCTCGCTCAGCTGGGCGGGGATTTCGGCCGCCCTCACCGAGCAGAACACGCCCTCCTACGACTACATCATGAACTCCGGCTGGATAACCAACAACGACAGCGCCTTCCGCTACACAGATCTCACCCTGGGTGTCAACGAGACCGTGCAGACGGACAAGTCCCTTCCCACCTCGTGGTCGCTCGGCCTCAACAGCTCCCTGGACCAGAGCATCATCCAGTTCTCCAACTCGACCTTCACCTTCGGCCTCACCCTGGGCTTCAAGATCAGGGACCTCCTCGACATGGCCTTCTCGATCCAGTCTCAGAACACCTCCTTCTGGCGCTACTATCCGCAGCTCTTCCCCGCGATCAACGACGTCGGCGGCGCCGATCTGTGGAGGCGGAACCTGCTCCAGGACCTCGTCGACTCCATGTCCGTCTGGAACACTCAGGCCCTGCAGCGCGGTCTTTTCAAGCTGAAGACGCTCTCCTTCACCGTGCTGCACGACCTCGAGGACTGGACCCTCAGTTTCCAGGCCGCGGTCTCGCCCGTGCTCAGCTCCGACATGCGCAACTACGTCCTCGATACCACGGTCTCCTTCCTCGTCACCTGGAAGGACCTCTCCATGGTGAAGTCCGATGTCCAGTACGATTCGCAGGGCATTCCCCAGGGCAACCCGCAGACGATCACCTACTGAACCGCGGTGGGGCGGCATATTCGCGCTTATCCGGTTTCGCGCGAATATGCAGGTCGACCCGGGCCCGGCTTGACCTCGGGCCCGGCCTGAGGGCGTTGCTTTTTTTGGGTGGCATGGGTAGAGTGAACTCCTGGAGTGCCCTTGGACAGTACCGTCGGCATAGTACTGGAAGACACGAACATTCTCGCGGATCTCTGCGGCGCGAACGACTACAACCTCCGCATCATGGAGAAGCTGGTCGGCAGCAAGGTGTTCAGCCGCGGGAACGAGCTTTTCCTCGAAAGCGGCGACGAGGCTTCCCGCGTGCTTTTCCGCGCCTTGGTCGCGCGGCTCGTCGAATCCATGGGCGAGGGGCTCGCGCCTTCTCCCGAGCTCATCATAGCCCTGCACGGCGACCTGACCCCCGAGGGCCGCCCCTCAGGCTCCTACGGGGAGGGCGGGCGCGGCGACTTCTTCGACGCCTGCGTGCAGGTGCCCGGCGGCTTCGGCAAGGTTTTCCCCCGCTCACGCTCCCAGGCGCTCTACCTCAAGGGGCTCTCCTCCTACGACCTCACCTTCGCCGTGGGGCCGGCCGGCACGGGCAAGACCTACCTGGCCGTGGCCTGGGCCCTCCGCGAGATCCTCTCCAAGGCCAAGCGCAAGCTCATCCTCACGAGGCCCGTCGTGGAGGCGGGCGAGAGCCTCGGCTTTCTCCCCGGCGACCTCGTGGCCAAGATCAGCCCCTACCTGCGCCCCCTGTACGACGCCATGGAGTCCATCGTGCCCTTCGAGACGCTGCGCCGCCTCGAGGAGAGCCGGGTCATAGAGGTGGCCCCCCTCGCGTACATGCGCGGGCGGAGCCTCGCGAACTGCGTCGTCATCCTGGACGAGGCCCAGAATACGACCAAGGAGCAGATGAAGATGTTCCTCACCCGCCTCGGGGAGGGCAGCCGCGCCGTGGTGACGGGCGATATCACCCAGATCGACCTGCCCCGCAAGGGCGAGTCGGGCCTGGTGCACGCCCTGCAGGTGCTCTCCGGCATCGACGATATCTTCGTCTCGCGGCTGGACTCCCGGGATGTCGTGCGCTCGCCTCTCGTCCGAAGGATCATCGAAGCGTATGAGTCCGAATAAAGCGGGCTACTCGCTCTTCCCCGGCCTGCGCTCGGCCGGAGGCCTGCGCTCCGCCGTCGCCGAACGCCTGCGTTCCTTCCGGCCCGACGGCGGCGTGGCCGCCGCGCTCGGCATCCTGCTCGCCCTCGCCTTCGTCCTCCTCCTCCTCCTGGGCCCCGGGGCCGTGGCCTCGCGCCTCGATCCCGCGGAAATTCGCGCCGGCCAGGTGGCGAGCCGCGACATCGTGGCCGATCGGGAGATCAGCTACGTCGACCAGCGGGCCACCGAGCTCCGCATCGAGGCCGAGATGCACCTGGTCCTGCCCGTCTACGAGGTCGACGACAAGCCCGCCTCGCGCGCGTTGGAGCGTTTCCGCGGCTTCCAGGACCTCCTCGACGAGCTCGTCGCCCGGAGGCTGGCCGGCGACACGCTCTATCTCAAGGTCCAGAGCGCCTTCCCCGGCCTCATGTCGAAGGACGAGGTCCTCGCCCTCGCGCGATCGCCCCTGCGCCCCCAGGCGGAGGCCTACGCCGAGTCCATGCTCCGCAGCCTCCTGGAGAACGGCATAGCGGCCATCCCCGCCTCGGGCCTGTCGCAGTTCAACCCGGACTACGTGGAGCTGCGCCGGCTCCGGGACGGCCGGCCCCAGTCCGAGGAGATACCCGCCGGGCGCCTCGTGACGCTCAAGAACCTCGAAGACGCGATAGATCGGGAGAGTTCCCAGCGCCGCCTGGCCCGGCCGCTGGCCGCCCTGGCCGCCGGGCTCGTGCGCAGCTTCGCCGTGGAGGACGCCTTCTTCGACACCGAGCAGAGCGCCCGGCGCCTCGACGAGGTCCGCGAGCACGTGGAGCCGGTGCTGCGCACCATCGCCAAGGGCGAGCGCCTGGTCCACCAGGGCGCGATCATCACCGAGGCCGACGCCGAGCGGCTGTCGGCGGCCTTCGGCTCGGCCTCGCGGATAGACTGGGGCGCCACGCTCGCGAGCCTCGGCCTGGTCGTCGCGGCCGCCCTCCTCGGCCTTTTCTTCCTGGGCGCGGAAATCGCGGGCCGGAACCTCCCGAGGCAGAATGCCGTCCTCAGCGCCCTGTCGGCCTTCGCCTACTTCGCCGCGGCGCTCGCCCTCGCGCGGGTCGCGCCGCCGGTGCCGCTGGGACTGGGCTTCCTCCTGCCCACGGCCCTCCTGTGCATGCTCGCGGCCATCATGATGGGGCCGCGCTTCGCCGTGCTTTTCTCGCTCAGCCTGGCCCTGCTGGCCCAGGCGGCCGCGGGCCTGGACGTCCATCTCTTCGTCTTCTCCCTGCTATCCGGCACCGCCGCGACCTTCTCGGTGCGGGCGGCGCGCTCGCGCATCGACCTCGTCAAGGCCGGCGCCATCCTGGCCCTGCTCGAAGCCGCGGCCGCGGTGCTCTCCGCCATTCCCGGGCCGAGCGGAGCCTCGATCATCTTCTCGACGGCCCTCTGGGGCGCCGTGAACGGCTTCGGCTGCTCCATCGTCGCCCTGGCCCTCCTGCCCGTCCTGGAGCAGGCCTTCAACCTGCCCACGCGCTTCAGGCTCATGGAGCTCGCCGACCTCAACTCGCCCATCCTGAAGCGCCTGCTCACCGTGGCGCCGGGCACCTACAGCCACTCGGTGACGGTGGCCCACCTCGCGGAGTCGGCCTGCCGCGAGATCGGCGCCGACCCCCTGCTGGCGCGGGTCGGGGCCTACTACCACGACATCGGCAAGATCGAGCAGCCCGAGTATTTCATCGAGAATCAGGCCGGCTACAACAAGCACGACGAGATCAACCCGCGGCTCTCGGCCACCGTCATCCGCAGCCACGTCAAGCTGGGAGCCGAGCGGGCCCGCTCGCTCGGCCTGCCCCAGGCGGTGATCGACATCGTGGCCCAGCATCACGGCAACGGGGTGATCACCTGGTTCTACGACCAGGCCCGCAAGGCCGAGGGCGACGCCGAGGCCGACGACTTCACCTACCCGGGGCAGCCGCCCGCCTCGCGCGAGGCCGCCGTCGTCATGCTCGCCGACTCGGTCGAGGCCGCGTCCCGCACGCTCAAGAGGCCGACCATGACCCGCCTCGAGGACTTCATCCGCGAGATCATCATGGACAAGGTGCGCCAAGGCCAGCTCGACCGCTGCGACCTCACCTTCAAGGACCTCGACACCATCCGCACGAGCTTCACGCGCATCCTGGCGGGGCAGTTCCACTCCAGGATCGAGTACCCCAAGCACCGGGAGAGCGCCCGATGAACGCGGTCGAGATTTCGGTCGAGGGCGTCGGGACGCCCGACTGGCTCGACCGGGCGAGGGACTTCGTCCTGGCGGCGCTCGGCCGCCTCGGCAAGGACGACTGGGATCTCTCCATCCTGGTCTGCGACGACGCCTTCATCCGCGGCCTCAACCGCCAGTACCGCGACCGCGACGAGCCGACCGACGTCCTCTCCTTCGAGCAGGGAGACGTCTATCGCGGCCCCGGCGGCGAGGAGCGCTTCCTCGCCGGCGACATCGTGATCTCGCTCGAAGCTCTTTCGCGCAACGCCCAGGAGTACGGGATCCCGCGCGACGAGGAGCTCCGGCGCCTCCTCGTGCACGGCATCCTCCACCTCTCGGGCATGGACCACGAGGACAATTCCTCCGACCGCCCCATGCTCAGGCTGCAGGAAGAGGTGCTGGAGGAGCTCGCGCGATCCTCCGGCCCCGGGAGCCGCATCCTATGAGCCGCCTCCTCGACCGCTTCTTCGGACACCGCCCCGAGGACGAGGAGCGCCCCGCCTCCGAGTCCCGGGGCGCGGCCTCGGATCAGACCGAGGAGCGCGCCGCCGAGCGCCGCCAGATGATCAAGGGCGTCCAGGAGCTCGCCGAGACCACGGTCAAGGAAGTGATGGTCCCGCGCATCGACACCGTCTTCCTGCCCATCGACCTCGGCCGGGAGGAGCTCCTGGAGAAGGTCATCTCCTGCGGGCACTCGCGCATCCCCGTGTACCGCGAGACTATCGACGAGGTCGTCGGCGTGCTGTACGCCAAGGACCTCCTGCGCGCCCTCGTGAAGGGCGGCGAGGTCTCCCTTCCCGAGCTGGTCCGCAAGCCCTACTTCGTGCCCGAGTCCAAGCGCATCGACTCGCTCCTCAGGGAGTTCAAACGCCGGCGCGTCCACATCGCCGTCGCCATCGACGAGTACGGCGGCGTGTCGGGCATCGTCTGCCTCGAGGACATCATCGAGGAGATCGTCGGCGAGATCCAGGACGAGTTCGACGAGGAGGGCGAGGACGTGGTCACGCTCGGCGAGGGCGTCTGGCTCTGCGACGCGCGCTCCGACCTCGACGACCTCAACGAGGAGCTGGGCCTCGGCCTCCCGGCCGACGAGTTCGACACCTTGGGGGGCTACGTCTTCGACCTCTTCGGCAAGATCCCCACCCGCTACGAGCGCATCCGCGCGGGAGAGCTGGACTTCACCGTCCAGGACATGGACGGCCACCGCATCACGAGCGTCAAGATCGCGCGGCGCGAAGCCCTCGCCGAGACGGTCGACGCGGCCTCGCCCCGGGGCGAGGCCGATGCCGAGGGCCGCGAAGGAAAGGCCTGAATCCCATGCGCATCAGTATCGCCGCGATCCTCCGCCTGAGCCTCGTCCTGGGACTCTGCCTGGGCCTGGGGCTCCGCCTCGCGCCGCCTGCGTTCGCGCAAAGCTCCGCCGCGCCGGCCGCCGGCGC
>JAJXZP010000250.1 GCA_021779995.1 bacterium
CCTGGGAGATGGAGGAGATGCCCCGCACCGGGTAGCGGGAAGGCGCGGCCTGGTCGGAGATCACGGTGCCCGGGAAGCCCGGATTGAAGCTGTTGAGCACGCGGATGGGTATGCCGCGATCGTAGGCCGGGCGGATCGTGGGCGGGTAGATGACCTTGGCGCCGAAATGCGAAAGCTCCATCGCCTCGAGGTAGGAGAGCGATTCGAGGCTGAAGGCGTCGCGCACCTTGCGCGGATCGGCGGTGAGGATGCCGTCGACATCGGTCCAGATCTCGACCTCGTCGGCGTCGATCGCCGCCGCTATGATCGAGGCCGTGTAGTCCGAGCCGCCGCGGCCGAGGGTGTAGGTCTCGCCCTCCTCGTCGGCGGCGATGAAGCCGGTGACGACGGGCAGCACGGCGGGGGAGGCCGAGGCGTCGAGGAAGGGGCCGAGGACCGATACCGCGCGCTCCCGGGTCTTATCCGGATCGGGCCGGCCCGATCCGAAGTCGCCGTCGACGACGATGATGGAGCGGGCGTCGACGGCCCTGGCGGGGATGCCCCGGTCGGCGAGGGCCGCCGCGACGATCACGGAGGACATGCGCTCGCCGAAGCTCATGACGAGGTCGAGGCTCCTCGGCGAGAGCTCGCCGACGAAGGCGAGGCCGCCCAAGAGCTCGCGCAGCTCCCGGCGCTCGGCGGCTATGGAGGCCTCGACCGCCTCGGCGCGTTCGGGCTCGAAGAGGGCGGAGATCACCCCGCTGTGGCGTTCGACGAGGGCCTCGAAGGCGCCGACCCAGGCTCCGTCGGCCGAGGCCGCCACGTGGCCCAGGGCGACGAGCTTGTCCGTCACCCCCGAGAGCGCCGAGACCACGACGACGCGGAAGCCGCGGCTCCGCACGATCTCGACGAGATTCGCTATGGCCGCGGCGCTGCCGACCGAGGTCCCTCCGAATTTGGCCACTTTCATGACGCTGCTGCTCCGATCGGTGACGATACGTGGCGGTCATCGTAGACAGGGCAAAATGGAGCGTCAAGGCTCCGCCTCCGTAGGAGTCTTCGCCTCTGGCGACGGGACCCCGCCTTCGGAAAAGCGGGGAGGCGCGCCGAGGACGGGCGCGTATTGCCGCGGCCGCGAGTTTTCGCTACCATCGTGACATGACCCTCGACATCAATCCCCGCGGCAACGGGGCCTGTCCCCTCTGCGCGGCCAACGGCGACTGCAGGTTGCAGAAGCTGCTCACGCAGAGCATCGCCGGAGTCCCCGGAGCGGACGAACCCGAAATGGAGATAGTCGTCTACTCCTGCTCCTATTTCAGGGAGAGCGACTAAGGTGCTGGACAAGCTCGAATCGCTCTCCGTCCGCCTGCGCGAACTCGACGAGGCCGTCTCCCAGCCCGATCTCGCCAAGGATCCCCAGCGCTATCGCGAGCTCATGCGCGAGCGCTCCCGCCTCGCGGTGATCGACCGAGCCTACGAGGACTACAAGAGCCTCGCCGCGGCGGTCTCGGGCGCGCGCGAGCTGGCCTCCGACGACAGCGACGCCGAGATGCGCGACCTGGCCCGCGAGGAGCTGCGCGGCCTGGAGGAACGCAAGACGGCCCTGGAGGCCAGGCTCCAGGAGCTCATCGCCCCGCGCGATCCCCTCGCCGACAAGCCGGCGATCATGGAGATCCGCGCCGGCACCGGCGGCGAGGAGGCGGCCCTCTTCGCCGCCGACCTCTACCGCATGTACTCCCGCTACGCCGACCGGCGGGGCTGGAAGATCGAGGTGATGGACGCCAGCGGCACCGAGCTGGGGGGCTTCCGCGAGATCGTCTTCTCGGTCACCGGCGAGGCCGTGTACGAGAACCTGCGCTGGGAGTCCGGCGTGCACCGGGTCCAGCGCGTGCCCGCCACCGAGGGCTCGGGCCGCATCCACACCAGCGCCGTCACCGTCGCGGTGCTGCCCGAGATGGAGGAGACCGAGATCGAGATCCGGGACCAGGACATCCGCGTGGACGTCATGCGCGCCTCGGGTCCGGGAGGGCAGAGCGTCAACACGACCGACTCGGCGGTGCGGATCACCCACCTGCCCACCGGCCTCATCGTCCACTGCCAGGACGAGAAAAGCCAGATCAAGAACCGCGCCAAGGCCATGCGCATCCTCCGCGCCCGGCTCTTCGAGCTGGAAGACGCCAAGCGGCAGGCCGAGCGCGCCGCCGAGCGCAAGAGCATGGTCGGCTCGGGCGACCGCTCGGAGCGCATCCGCACCTACAACTTCCCCCAGAACCGCGTCACCGATCACCGCATCGACCTCACCCTCTACAAGCTCGATCTCGCCATGGAGGGCGACATCGGCGAGATCATCGACGGTCTCGTGCGCTCGGCCCGCGAAGAGCTCATGAGAGCCTCGTCCTCGGCCGGGCAGGGCCAGGAGAGCCGCGCCACATGACCGTGAGGGATGCGCTCCGGGACGGCGTCGCGGCCCTCGGGGGCTCGGGGACGCCCTTCCTGGACGCCTCCCTCCTCCTGGGCAAGGCCCTCGGCCTCGACGCCGCGGCCCTCTTCGCGGCGGGCCCTGACGATCTCGACCCGGGCTCCGGAGCCGCCTACCGCGCCCTCCTCGCCGAGCGCTCCTCGGGCATCCCCGTGGCCTACCTCCTGGGCGAGAAGGAGTTCTGGGGACGGCGCTTCCGCGTGGACCGCCGCGTCCTCGTGCCCCGCCCCGAGACCGAGACCCTCGTCGCGGCCGTGCTGGAGGCCTGCGGCGACCGCCCGAGCCTGCGCGTCCACGAGGCCTGCTGCGGCTCGGCCTGCGTCGCCCTGAGCCTGGCCGCCGAGCGCCCCCGCTGGGAGCTCTCGGCCTCCGACCTCTCCGAGGAGGCCCTCGAGCTCGCCCGGGAGAACGCCGAGCTTCTCCTGCCGACCGACCGCCCCGGCGGCCCCTGCCGCTTCGTCCGGAGCGACCTCCTCGCTTCCGTCGAGGGAACCTTCGACCTCGTCGCGGCCAACCCGCCCTACATCCCCTCGGGCGAGCTTGCCGGTCTGGGAATCGAGCTGCGCTTCGAGCCGCGCCTGGCCCTCGACGGGGGCGCGGACGGCCTGGAACTCTATCGCCGCCTCGTGCCGCAGGCCCGCTCGGCCCTCGCGCCGGGCGGCTGGATCTTCCTCGAGGCCGACGGCTCCCAGGCGGGCGCCCTGCGCGCCATCGTCGAGGAAGCCGGCTTCGCCGAGGTCTCGACCCTCGCCGACCTGGCGGGCATAGAGCGCATAACGCGCGGGAGGCTGCCGTGGAAGACCTGATGAGCTCCTTCGCGGCCGCGGCCGCGGCCGCCTTTCCCGCGGCGCCGCCGCGGCGGGTGGACTCGGCCCTGGACTACCTGGTCCTGCTCAAGACGGGGCAGCTGCGCGCCTCGGGGGAGTCGGCCTGGAAGCACAACCTCCGCGTCGCGACCACCCTCCTGGAGATGGGCCTCGACCTCGACTCGGTGCTCGCCGGGCTCCTGCACGATGCGCTCGAGGAGACCCGGGCCGGCCGAGACGAGGCCGAGGGCGCCGAGCCGGAGGAGGCCTGGAAGCCGGGCGCCGCGGCCTCGCCGGCAATGGCGCCGGTAACGGCGCCGGGGAAGGCGCAGGCGGGCGCCCCGGCGCATCCCCAGGGCCGCGGCGAGCTGGCGGCCCGGCGCGAGCGCCTCGAATCGCGCAAGCGCGAACTCGCCGAGCGCTTCGGCGCGGACCTCGCCCTCCTGGTCGAGGACGTGTCGCGGCTCGCCGCGCTCAAGGCCAAGAACAAGACGGTCCAGGCCGCCGAGACCATCCGCACCATGCTCTTCGCCATGGCGCGGGACATCCGTGTCATCGTGGTCAAGCTCGCCGACAAGCTCGACAGCATGCGCACCTTGAAGTACCTGGGCGAGGAGCGGCAGAAGGAGATCGCCGCCGAGTGCCTCGACATCTTCGCTCCCCTGGCCGACCGCCTGGGCATCAGCTGGCTCAAGGACGAGCTCGAGGACCTCTCGCTCAAGGCGCTCAACCGCGAGGCCTTCGACCAGATCAAGGACATCGTCGCCGCGAAGAAGGAGGAGCGCGAGGCCTATCTCGCGCGGGTCGAGTCGAGCATCGCGGCGGTCGCCGCGGCCGAGGGGGTCGAGGTCGAGGTCTCGGCCAGGGCCAAGCACTTCTACTCGATCTATCAGAAGATGCGCAAGCAGGGCAAGGCGGCCGAGGAGCTCTACGACCTTCTGGGCCTCCGGCTCATCTGCGCCGGCGAGAACGAGTGCTACGCCCTCCTGGGCATGGTGCATAGGCTGTGGAAGCCCATCGAGGGCAGGTTCAAGGACTACATCGCCATGCCCAAGGCGAACGGCTACCGCAGCCTGCACACGACCGTCATGTGCTTCGAGGGCCGCCTGCTCGAGGTGCAGATCCGCACCGCCGGCATGCACCGTGTCGCCGAGAACGGCATAGCCTCGCACTGGCTCTACAAGAAGGGCAGCACCGCGGAAATGCCGCGGCAATCGGACCTGCCGCTGGTCAACCGGCTCAAGGAATGGGGAGACTTCGTGTCCCAGGGCGCGACCTACCTGGAAGAGATCAAGCGCGAGCTTCTCAAGGATTCGATCTTCGTGTTCACGCCCAAGGGCGACGTGATCCAGCTGCCCTCGGGCTCCACCCCCCTCGACTTCGCCTACGCCATCCACAGCGACGTCGGGAGCCACTGCGTCGGCGCCAAGTCCGACGGCCTCATCGTGCCTCTCGACGCCGAGCTGCGGAACACCCAGGTCGTCGAGATCCTCACCTCGCCCCAGGCGCACCCCAACATGAACTGGCTGCGCATCGCGCGCACGAGCAAGGCCCGCTCCAAGATCCGGTCCTGGCTCGTGCAGTCGGGCCAGGCCCTGGCGATCGACCGCAACATCGTCGCGGGCCGCAAGTCGGTCCAGGAGAGCGCGAAGGCCGAGGAGCGGCACCAGGGCGGCCACGCCCCGGTCCATTCCCCAGCGCGCGAGGCCGAGGAGGCGAAGGCTCCCGGCGCGGCCGCCTCGGTCCATCGCGAGTCTGAGGAGTCCGGGCGGGCGACGGTCGAGTTCCACGCCACGCGTCCCGGCGAGGCCCTGAGCAACGAGCGGGCCGGGGTGGCTGTCGGCGGAGCCAAGAATCTCATGATCCGCATAGCGGGCTGCTGCAGCCCCGTCACCGGCGACGAGATCGTCGGCTACGTGTCGCGCGGCCGGGGCATCATCGTGCACCGCGCCGACTGCCGCTCGGTGCGGGCCATCGCCGATTTCCCCGAGCGCCGCATCGACGTGCACTGGGAGGAATCGACGGCCTTCGTCACCGCCCGCTTCAGGCTCACCGCCAAGAAGTCGGCCGACCTCTTCAGCGAGATCGAGAACGCCGTGCACAAGTTCCGCGGACGCCTGCGCGAGGGACGGCTGGGGGAGCGCGGCGACGGCACCCTCGCGGGCTCGTTCACGATGGAAGTGGAGTCGAAGGAGGACGTGCGCAAGGTGGTCAAGGCCGTGCGCGCCGTGCCCTCGGTGATCGCCCTCGAGGAGGACGACTAGTCAGCGCCTCACGGCGAGCTTGGCCGAGACCGAGCGGAGAAGCTCGGGATCGCCCAAGGCGATCCACGACAGGGCGCCCGGCGAAAGGTACTTCGCGGCGGCGCGGCGGACCTCGGACGCGGTGACCGCGGTCAGGCGGTCCGCGATCCTGTAGAACTCCGCGGCCTCGGAGCCCGAGGCGGAGATGCGCGAGAGCTCGTCCGCCGTCGCGCCGGCGGATGCGAAGGGCTCGTAGAATTCCACGAGACTGCGCTCGCGGTAGTACCGCATGGCCCCGGCGAGGCTTCCCGGCGCGCCACCGGGCGAGAGCGGATCGACGCAGCGCCCCGCGACCAGGACGGCGAGGGCCCGGTCGAAGCAGCCTATGGCCGCATCGGCGTCGGCGTCTCCGCTCAGCTCCACGCTTCCCGCGGCCCGCCCGCCCACGTCGAGCCGGAGCCTGAGGCTTTCGCCGCCGCCCAGGGCGGCCAGCTCCCGCGACAGGAGGTCGCGGAGCGCCGTCGTCGCGACGCGGAGGGCCGCGAAGTCCGCGGAGGCGATCGGCGGAGCGTCGAACTCGCCCAAGGCGATCGCCCATCCGCTCGACCCGGGCACCGGTTTGACGATGACCGCCGGGGCTTCGGCGGGCAGGGCCAGCGCCGCCGGCCGGACGATTGCCTCGGGGCCGCCGGGCGGGCTCCCGCC
>JAJXZP010000045.1 GCA_021779995.1 bacterium
CGCCATGGGTCTTGCCAAAGCTGTGGCCGCCTGCGATGAGCGCCACCGTCTCCTCGTCGTTCATCGCCATGCGAGCGAAGGTCTCGCGGATGTCCCGCGCCGCGGCGACAGGGTCGGGATTTCCGTTCGGACCTTCCGGGTTGACATAAATGAGGCCCATCTGCACGGCGGCGAGCGGATTCTCGAGATCTCGGTCGCCTGTATAGCGTTTGTCACCCAGCCACTGGTTTTCAGAACCCCAGTAGATGTCCTTCTCCGGCTCCCAGATGTCCTCACGCCCTCCCCCAAAGCCGAAGGTCTTGAAGCCCATCGATTCCAGGGCGACATTGCCGGCGAGAATCATCAGGTCCGCCCAGGAGATTTTACGGCCATATTTCTGCTTGATCGGCCAGAGCAGGCGGCGCGCCTTGTCGAGGTTGACGTTGTCGGGCCAACTGTTGAGGGGGGCAAAACGCTGACTCCCGTTGCCCGCGCCGCCTCGGCCGTCGCCGGTGCGGTAGGTGCCGGCACTGTGCCAGGCCATACGGATGAACAAGGGCCCGTAGTGGCCGAAGTCCGCCGGCCACCAATCCTGCGACTTCGTCATCAGCTCGCCAAGGTCCCTCTTCACCGCGCCCAAGTCGAGACTCTTGAACTCCTTGGCATAGTTGAAACCCTCGCCCATCGGATTGGACTTGGAGGAACGCTGGTGCAGGACATCGAGGTTCAGGCGGTTGGGCCACCAGTCTTGGTTCGTCGGGCCGCTTCCGGCGGTCTGCGTATGCTTCATCTCCGTCGCCGGCCGTTCGGTTTCTTCGCTCATAGCGCTCTCTCCTTTTGCCCTGTGAATTGCCGAACAGGGCCGCTTTGAATCATGCACGCTTTGCTTTCAGCGCGGGCCAGCTAGGATGTACTTGAGCGGCAAGGCGTCGACCGGGGCCGTAGTGAGTTCCCTGACGGCCTTCCGTCCATCTCGGAAACAACCATACGACGCCCCCATTACTCGAATATCATAACCTCGTTGCCGCCGGTCAAGTAGGACGGAGAAAGCGGCGACATCCTCCGATATGCGAGGACTCGAGGCTGGGCGCCGCGCCTTCCCATCCTGCCATGGGAAGGGCTGCACTCCCCTCCATGGCGGACGGACATGAGAACGACCCTCTCCACGGCCTCACCCTCGAGGCGACCACAAACGGATCCCGGAGAAAGCCTGGGACAAACTGCTGCGCGCCGCCATGGCGGCTCCGACGGCCGTGAACCGGCAGCCCTGGGAGTTCGTCGTGATCGAGGACTGCTCGACCCTCGACGCCCTCGCCGAGAGCCTGCCGTACGCCAAGATGGCCAAGCAGGCCCCCGGGGCCGTCCTCGTCTGCGCCGTGCCGGAGCGCGCCAACCAGCAGAGGGCCGAGTACGCCGTCCTCGACGCGAGCGCCGCCTGCGAGAACCTCCTCCTCGCCGCCGACGCCCTGGACCTCGGCGCCGTCTGGACCGCCGTCTATCCCCAGGCCGATCGGCAGGCCATAGTGCGGCAGATCCTCGGCGTTCCCGGGGACGTCATCCCCCTCGCCCTCGTCCCCATCGGCTATCCCAAGACGGAAGAGCATCCCAAAGACAAGTTCAGGCCCGAGCTCATCCATCGCGAGCGCTGGCACAATCGCGAGCGCCCGCTCGACCTTCCTCCCGCGGAGCATTCCTGAGTCGGGCCTTTCCTCGCGGACCACGCCGGCCGGCCGCGCCGCCCGGGCTGGAACAACCAGGCTGAAGATTCCAGCCGGGGCGCAGGATGACCAGACCCCCTCACCAGAGCGAGAGCTGCCCGTCCTCCCTGCCGCTCCGCCCGCGCTGGGCCCGGGCGATCACACGCTCCACCGGAAAGACCACGAGGCCCCGAGCCGCCTCGAGGACGAGCTCGTCCTGGTGCCCGCGCGCCTCGGCGCGGAGCCGCGCGAGTTTGTCGTCGAGGTCGGAGCCGCTCGTCATGCCGCGATAGCCGACCAGCGCGTAGTCCGAGCCGACCACCCGGTGGCAGGGGACGATGGGGTACAGGGGGTTCCGGGCCATGAGCCTGCCGACCTCCCGGGCGATCGTGCCCGCGGCCGCGGCGATTCGGCCGTAGGAGGAGGCGTAGCCGAGGGGGATCGCGGCCGCCAGGCGGAAGACTGCGGCATCGGGCTCGCCGAGGCATTCGTCCGCGAGTTCGAGGCGCTTGCCCCTCTCGTCGCCCGCCTCGATCGCGGCGAGCATCCTCGCGGTCGCCTCCGCGAACTCGGAACTTCCCTCGCCGCTCCGGCTCGGAAGGCCCGGCGACAGGCATCCGGAGAGGACTCGAGCGGCCTCCTCCCTCGTGCGCCCCACCGCGGCCGCGACGAGCCTCTCGGCGCGCTCGGCCAGACCGAACCAGGCATCGCCCTCCTGCCTGAGCCAGAGCCTGACGCCCGCGCTTCGCTCGCTTTCCTTCATCGAGCGGGAATTGTCCGTCGCGCGGGCCGGGCCGTCAACTGTCGCCGCAGGAGCGGCCTTCGGGCCGGGGCCGTCGTCCGTCGCGGTCTTCATCCGCCGCGGCGCGGATGCCGGCCGCGGAGCGATCGGCTTCGCACCCTTCCCTCGCGCCTCGAGCTGCACCGGGCATTCCGTCACGCGCGCGGGGCGCACGAGGGAGGAGGGAGTCGAATGGAGACCCACATGGCCGAATTTGTCGGCGATGTAGGCGAAGCTGCTCTCCGCCTTGCACGCGGGGAGCGGAAAGACGCCCGAACTGAGCGCGAGATGGCCGATCGTCTCGACGAGATCTTCCGAGGGGAGGGTGATGACGCATTTCCCCGATCTGCGGAGATTCTGGACGGTCTTGGACCTGCTTCCGATCCCGAGCAGGCAGGATGTGTTCAGCCACCAGGCGCAGGACAGGGGCGCGATGTTCGTGCTCCCGTCCTCGCTCAAGGTGCTGAGGAGGAGGACCGGAGTGCCGAAGTAGAAGGCCCTGGGTTCGACGTCGACGTGCATTGTCGTTGCCCCTTCGGGGCGCTCTCGTGCCCGCGGCCCCGCCGAGGAATCTAGCTTTCTTCGCGTCGCCGCTTCCACCGAAAATCGGACAGGCAATTCCCGGCTTCGGCGGAGCCGCGCGGACCACGCCCGTCCTCACCGAGCCCGTCCGTTTCGCACAGGCGCCATCAGCGAAAGGCCCGCACATGGCGCGGCACGACCGCTTGAACGGCAGCGGCATGGCTCCGCCCAAGGGGAGTGGACTGTCGTGGTCGATTTCGCGACCGGCGACTGATGTGAGGTAACCCGCCGATAGCGGCTTTGCTTTTCCGGCCTTTGTCCGGGCCGCTCGAGCAAAGATCGAAGAGGCTGCCGCTACCGGCCGATCGCTCGGCGCTGAAGTACCGCAGATATTCGTGGATCAGGATTTGAGCCCGCCCTTCGATCCCTTGCTCCCTAGCCAGCCTGAGCTGTGCGGCGGTCTCGCATTCAGCCGCGACGCCGATCGCCACGATGAATCCGAGCAGCTCCTTTGATGCGGTCTCGAGGATCCGTGGATAGAGCCCGCCCCGCCTGGGTTTCAGCGGCCGACCGAAAATGGGCTAGGGGAAGGGAGTTCAACAGATTGCGAAAGGAGGAGCGCTGGATCAGACGTGGCGTCTCGCGGGCCGGAGCCCTGACTTCGCATCAGGCTTTGGCCTCGATATCGGCGCCGTAATAATGGCTCGTTATGTCGTGCTTCCGGCCGATGCCTGCGTAGTCGGTCTCGAATATCTCCGCATTCCTGGCGAGGGTCGTCGGATAGGCCGGCAGGATGTCCCGGAGCAGGGCGAGGATCAGCCTGAGGGTTACGGCATGCGTGACGACCACTATCCTCGACTCGCGGCGCTCGTCCAAGCGCGCGAAGAAAGGCCGCAGACGATTCGCGATCGCGCTGTAGGACTCCCCGCCAGGAGGCACCCAGCCCCAGCGGCGGGACTTGTCCCGCTCGTACGCGGGGTCGGCCTCGGCCTCGGCGTAGGTCTTGCCCGCGAATACGCCCATGTCCTGCTCGATGAGAGCCTCATTCACTTCGAGCGGAAGCCGAAATATGCGCGCGAACGGCTCAGCGGTCTGCCTCGCTCGCCGGAGGGGCGAGGAGATTATTGCATCGACGGGATGGGCGGGGGAGAAGGCGAGGGCGACCGCCTCGGCGTCGGCCCTGCCGCGGGGGCTCAAAGGGTAGTCGAGGCGCCCGGCGAGGACGTCGCGCGCGTTCGCCTCGCTCTCCGCGTGGCGAAGGAAGTACACTAGCACCCGGAGCCGTCCTACATCTCGGCGATCGAGACTTCGAGCCCGGCAGCCTCGAGCTGCGATCGAATGGCGGGGTCTAGCCCGGGGTCGGTAATCAGGCAGTGGACCCTGGAGAGGGGGGCGATGAGGGCGGGAGCCACCTTGCCCGCCTTGCTGTGGTCGGCGACGACCCATACTCTCTCGGCCTGGCTCATGTAGAGTGCCGCAGCATGGGCCTCCGCGATCGTATACGTGGACAGCCCTCTCTCGATATCGATGCCGTCGACTCCCAGGAGCGCTATGTCGAGATGGAATTCTCCCAGGGTGCGGTCGGCGATGTGGCCGACGAGCTCGTAGGACCTCGCGCGCAGGGCCCCTCCCGTCACTATCACTTGGGCGGATTCACAGGGAGCCAACTCCATCGCGACGTTGATCGCATTCGTCACCACCGTGATGGGTTTGCCCTTCAGTGCCTTGACGACGGACATCACGGTCGTGCCGCCCGTGCAGCCAATGACGGCCCCTTCTTTCACCATCGCGGCGGCCGCGATCCCGATCGCGCGCTTCTCGTGCATATACGCGGAGAGCTTCGAATGGAAGGGCAGTTCGTCTTCCGAATCCACAGCCTGGGCGCCGCCGTGCGTACGCTTGAGCAGCCCCTTTTCCTCGAGCGAGTCGAGGTCCCGGCGAATCGTCGCACGGGATACAGCGAGGAAGGCTGCGAGCTCATCTCCATCTACTATTCCCTTTTTGGCCAATTCACCCCGAATTAGTTCAAACCGTTCTTCCTTGATCATATTTTCCCCTCGGGCTAGGTATGGGCATAAGGGTAATCTAGTTTGAGCAATGTCTCAATCCCTGTACGTATTAATTATAAACGATCAAATACGATCAATAAAGATGATAAATATGTTGACATATGATTGTTTTGATGTAGTATGGGTGTGAAAACCTGAATGCAGAGGACAGACAAACCGGTGATAAAGAACAGAGAGGCCGCGATGCTCGACGAATTCGAATGCGCCATCCGGCGCGGCTGCCATAGCCCCGCGGTCGATCGCGGATCGAAACGAGCGGGGATTCTATGACAATCAGGTCGAGACTTTCCGCCATTGTACTCGGCCTTGTGGCGGCTTGCGGCGCTTCAGCGGGGATATATTTCGCGATACTGAGCCCGATCTCGAAGATCAGGGCCGAGCAAGGCGTCCTCAACAGCCTCCGAGAGACCGTTCTCGATCGGGAAATACAAGCCAATCGCCTCCTGATCGCCCCCAATTTCATGGTGGCGGCAGACAAGTACGATGCCGATCTCAAGCGCCTCGCCGCGGGGTTCGCCGCCGTGAAGGCGCTTAAGATACTCCCCAAGGTCAATAAGCAGATATCGGGTTCGATCGCAGCCATCGAGAGGTTGAGCGAGCTGATCGGCCGCGACGATTCAGCTTTGAGTCTCTCGCTGAAAGACTTACGCAACGCGCTGATCGCGGAGATAGGCGGCAAGGGCCGGCTCTTCGGGGCGATCATGACCACGTCGGCAAGCACCAAGGTCAGAGTCCTTCAATTCGAGATAAACCAGCTTGCAATCAGCATCGACACCCTGACCTCTGGTCTCGATACATCGGCGGCTGTTATCGACAGGCAGTCCACCGCGATAGCAAGGGAGATAGCCAAGGTCGAGGCCAGGAGCTCGATAACGGCCTTTGCCGCCATTCTCGTCGTCCTCGCCCTCGCCCTCCTCGTGACGCTCCGCTCGACCTCTCGCATCTCCAACTCAATCGGTGCAATCAAAGGAAGCATCGGCGCAATAAGGGGCGGCGACCTTACCGCGGATTTTCCGCCGATGCGGGTCGACGAGATAGGAGATCTCTCCGAGGATTTGAGCGCCTTCGTCGCGGGGCTTCGCGATTCGATCGCCCTCATACAAGCGGCCTCCACCGAGAATGTCTCCATGAAAGAAAGCCTCCTGGACAGCACCGAGAAAGCCTCGACCTCAGCTCGCCAAATTTCGGCGAACAACGAATCTATCGCGCTCAGAATAACGACCTTGGACGAGAGTGTCGGCATCGCGACTTCTGCGGTGGACGGAATTGCGGGAAGCATCGGCGATCTGGATTTGAGGATACAGGAGCAGATGTCCATGATCGAAGAATCGACGGCCTCGGTCACCCAGATGATCGCATCGATCGAGAATGTCACGAAGATCGCCGACCAGAGACGGGGCGCGACGGACCGACTAGTGGGTACGGTCTCCTCGGGCGGGGAGAAGATGTCCGGAACCTATGAAGTCATCAAACGGATCGGTGAGAGCGTCGGCAGCATCGAGGAGATTACCAAGATAATCTCGAACATATCGTCGCAAACCAACCTCCTCGTCATGAACGCGGCCATTGAGGCTGCCCATGCGGGCGATGCAGGCCGGGGATTTTCGGTCGTGGCCGACGAGATACGCAAGCTGGCCGAGGCCAGCTCCGTCAACTCGAAGGAGATCGGCGCCATACTCAAGGGAATTATCGACCGCATCTCCGAAGCGACCAGGTCGGGGATCGAGACGAACTCGGCCTTCAAGCAGATCGAGAATGACGCCCACGAGCTTCGCTCCTCCCTTGAGGAGATATTCTCCAACATGAGCGAGCTGCATGCGGGAGGCGAGCAGATTCTGGAGGCCATGACCGTTCTGAGGGAGGTGTCGACGAGGGTCAACGACGGGTCCTCGTCTATCAGCGAGAATTCGACGAACATACGCTCTTCCATGATCAGATTGAAGAGTATCAGCGCGGAGGTCTCCGGCGGCATGTCCGAAATCTCGATCGGCATACAAGAAATTGCGCGGGTCGTGCACGACGTCTTGGGGAGCGCAGAGCGGCTCGGGAAGATAGGTGAATCACTTCACGCCGAATTATCCGGCTTTACGACCTCCTAGCCGAGGGCTCGGGAGCGCCGATGCGTCGGCCTCCACGATCGGGCGCCGCAATATCGAGGCGATTCCCGGAGCGCCCGACAAGTTTTTTGCCTGCCCCGGATTGGTTCGAAGCGCCCCATGGTCCTCGCTTCCCCTCAGGCTAGGTAGTGGCGTGAAGGTACTGAGCCGGACAATGTCCAATACCTGTGCACGTTTGTTTGTAAACAAGCAAAAACGATCAATAAAATTGATTTAAATGTTGACACATGAGCGATTCGGTGTATCATGAGCATGAAATTTTGATTGGAGAGGACAGCATGATCGCTGAAAAAAATGCTCTAGCAAAGCTTTTGCTCTGCACGGAACCCGAACGGGTGGCTGCCGGCTACATTCATACCGTTGCCGAGATCGCCGCCCAGCCCAGGCTCTGGCTCGCGACCTCGAAGATGCTCGAGCGGGAATTCCCGGAGATATCCGATTTCCTCGGATCAGGGCCGAGGCTCCTGCTGTCGGGCGCAGGAAGTTCGCATTTCGTAGGTCTATCCGTCGTTCCCGCCCTCAGGCGCGTCTTCCCCGGTGTAGAGGCGATACCTTCCACCGAGATCGTGATGGATCCCGAGTCCTGCTTCCCGCGCGAGGATTTCATCCTCGTCTCCTTTGCGCGCTCGGGAGACAGCCCCGAGGGTGTCGCGACGGTCGCGCTCGCTGAGAAGCTTCGCTCCTCTCTTGTCAGGCATCTCGCGATCACCTGCAATCCCGAAGGGGAGCTTGCCCGTGTCGTAGGCGCTCTTGGCTCGCGCGGCAAAGTCGTAGTCCTGCCCGAAGAGACGAACGACCGCAGCCTCGCCATGACCTCCTCCTTCACCTCGATGGCGCTCGCGGGCCTTTCTCTCGGCTATGCCGCTCGAGGCGCAAGCGGGGCCTTCGCGGAACTGGCGGCCTCCCTCGCGGCGGTCGGCGAGTCGTTCATCGGACGCTTTTCCGGCGTCGCCGCTTCGCTCGTCGAAGAGGGCTTTCGCCGTGTCTTCTTCGTCGCGTCCAGACCCTTCTTCGGAGGGGCGCTCGAGGCCCAGCTCAAGGTTCAAGAATTGTCGGGCGGCGCCATCATCGCCAAGGCCGAGGACACCCTCGGGCTTAGGCACGGCTTCATGGCCGCGATAGACTCCGACACCCTGGTCCTCCTTTTCCTCTCCTCCGATCCCTATCGCAGGCGCTATGAACTGGACCTTGCCCGAGAGATACAATCGAAGGGCATCTGCAAGAAGCTGGTGGCGATCGCGGAGGAACCCGAAGGCCTCGCGGGCCTCGCGGACCTGGTTTTCGAGACGGGGACGCGGCCGGGCTTGGGCGACGAGTCTCGCGCGATCCCGACCGTGCTCTCGGGGCAGCTTTTGGGTCTCTTCGCTTCCCTCAATCTCGGCCTCAAGCCCGACTCGCCCTCGCCTTCCGGCGTGATCAGCCGAGTGGTGAAGGGCGTTACGATCCATCCCTATGGGACGGGAACCAAGTGAGCTGCGGTCCCTTCGAAGAGCTTGCGGCGGCCCGCTCCGGCGGGCGCACGAGGGGCCTTTACTCCGTCTGCTCCTCCCATCCCCTCGTCCTCGAGGCGGCGGTCCGCAGGTCGGCGGGCAACGGCAGGCCTCTTCTCGTAGAGGCGACGGCCAACCAGGTCAATCAAGAAGGCGGCTACACCGGGATGAAACCCATGGACTTCGCCGCGAGGCTCCGCGCCCTGCGTGAGAGATACGGTGTCGGCGAGGAGCAGGTCATCTTCGGGGGCGACCACCTTGGGCCGCATCCTTGGCGGAAGCTAGCCTCCAAAATCGCCATGGCCAAGGCGGAGAAACTAGTACGCGCCTTCGTCTCCGCCGGAGCCCGAAAGGTGCATCTCGACGCGAGCATGGCCCTGGGCGACGACGAGGGCGCCGCGCCTCCTCCGGCCGTAGTCGCCGCGCGGGCCGCGCGGCTCTGTGCCGCCGCCGAAGATGAGTACCGCATCCTCGCCTCCAACCGCGATTCTGTTCCCCCGCCTGTCTATGTGGTCGGTACCGAAGTGCCCGTGCCGGGTGGCGTTTCGGCCGAGGGGCCCGAGGGTCCGATGCCGACCCGGCCCGCGGATTTCCTCGCGACCGTCTCCCTGCACGAGGAGCATTTTTCCCGAGCCGGCCTGAGACAGGCCTGGGAGCGCGTCGTGGCCGTCGTCGTCCAGCCGGGTGTGGAGTTTGACTCGACAGGCCTCTCGCCCTATATGCGCTCCAAAGCCTCTGGCTTAAAGGCCGCTCTTGCCTCGACGCATGGGCTCTGGTTCGAGGCCCACTCGACCGATTACCAATCCGACGAGACCCTGCGCGAGCTCGTAGAGGACGGCTTCGCCTTCCTGAAAGTCGGCCCCGCCTTGAGCTTCGTCCTGCGCGAGGCCCTATTCGGTCTCTCGGCCATCGAGTCCGAGCTCCGAGACGAGCAGGGGATGCCCATCGCCTCGGCCCTGCGCGGCGCCATGCTCGCCGACGATCGCTACTGGAGGGATTACTACCCCAGCGGCGAGGGAGCCGAACTCCTGTATTCGCTTTCGGATCGCGCGCGCTACTACTGGGACAGGCCGGGACCGGCCGCTGAAGTGGAGCGGGCGTTCGCCGCGTTAGACGACGCAATCATACCGGTCGGTCTGCTCTCGCAATATTTGCCTCGTCTCGGCGGGGCGCACGCGGCCCTCGCCTCCGAGGGCGGCTCGAGCCCGCGTGAACTCGCGATGGACGCGGTGGGCACGGAGCTGGCGCGCTATGAGGCGGCCTGCTTCCCCGGAATGGAGCGATAGCATGGCGCAGAACAAGTCCGGATCGCGGCTATTCGAGCGGGAAGGCTTCTTGGCCTTCCTCCTCTTGGCCCCGGCCCTCGTAGTCATCCTGGGAGTCCTCGTCTTCCCGATGATTTCCTCCCTCGGCCTCAGTTTCACCGATCTCAAGCTCACGAACCCGAAAAGCGGCGCCTTCATAGGACTGGGGAACTATCGTGCCGCCCTCCGGGAGCCCATCTTCTGGGCCTCGATGGGCAGGACGGGCATCTTCGCCGTATCCACCGTGCTGATCGAGACTTTCCTGGGTGTCCTGATAGCCATGCTTCTCAACCAGAAGTTCGTGGGTCGGGGCTTCGTGCGCGGCCTCGTCATCCTCCCCTGGGCTCTGCCCTATGTCGTGAACGGCATCATGTGGAAGTGGATATTCGACGCGAACTACGGGGCCTTCAACGCCCTCCTCACTCAGCTCCACATCATGGGCAGCTACCGGATATGGCTGGGCGAGCCCGCCACGGCCATGCTCCTCGTCATCCTCGCGAATATCTGGAAGGAGACGCCGGTGGCCATCATCCTCGTCCTCGCGGCCCTCCAGTCCATCCCCGAGGAACTCTACGAGGCGGCCGCCATCGACGGGGCCAGGCGCCTGCGGTGTTTTTTCCGCATCACGCTTCCCCTTCTCAAGCCCATCGTCCTCTCCCTCATCGTGATCAAGACCATCTGGGCTCTCAAGGAATTCGACCTGATCTACATCATCACCAAAGGCGGCCCCGCGAACGGGACCAATATGTTCTCCTACTATATTTATCAGAACACCTTCGAGTTCCTGAAGTTCGGCTACGGCTCGGCCCTCGCATACCTTCTCACGCTCCTGGCCATAGCGATGTCGGTGTTCTACATGAAGAGCCTCAAGGGGGGATTGAATGTCGAAAGCTGAATTTCACTCGGCCGAAGGCGAGGCCCGCGATGGTCGGTAGGACAAAGCGACTCGGTCGCGTCTTTCTCTACTCGGCGGTCGCGGCGGTCTGCCTCGCCATCGTCACGCCCTATGCCTGGCTCGTGATCAGCAGCGTGTCCTATCGCGTCGATCTCACCTCGGTGCCCCTCAAGTGGCTGCCGAAATCGCTCAACTTGGAAAACTACCGGCAGATCCTCGGCGGATCGTCGACGAGCGAGGTCAATGCCTCGCTCAAGACCGGCCTCTTCAACAGCCTCGTGATAGCCAGCTCCTCGACGCTCTTCTGCCTCCTGGCCGGCTCCCTCGCGGCCTATGTCTTCTCGCGGCTGCACTTCCGCGGCAAGAACACGGTCTTCTCATTCATCCTCCTCACGCAATTCATGCCGATGATCGTTCTCATCATTCCCATCTACATCATCATGAGCAGGCTCGGCCTGCTCAATACGATACCGGCACTCGTGATAGCCGATTGCTCCTTCATCCTCCCCCTCGTCATCTGGCTCATGAGGAGCTACTTCGAATCCATCCCGCGGGACCTCGAGGAGATGGCGCGCATCGACGGCTGCTCCCGCTTCGGCACCATTTTCCGAATCATCATGCCGCTCGCCACGCCTGGGCTCGCGGCCAGCGGCATTTTCGCCTTCATCATCGCCTGGAACGAATTTTTCTCGGCGCTCATCCTCAGCTCGACGCTGAGATCCAAGACGATCAGCGTGATCATCTCGGAATTCTCGAGCAAGGTCGGGGTCGACTACGTCGCGATGGCGGCGGCTGGCGTGGTCGCGAGCCTTCCTCCCGTCATCCTCGCCCTCGTGTTCCAAAAGTACATTGTCCAGGGACTCACCGCCGGGGCCGTGAAAGGCTGACGTGCGTCCCCATTTCGAAGTCGATTGCCCTTATTAAAGGGAAAGGAGATCATATGAAGGGTTTGAAGGGCTCGGTCTTCCTCGCGTTAGTCTTCGCGCTCTCGGTCGTCGCGGCCTCCGCACAACAGATCACCGTGATCATGCCCCGGCACGAGATGGACCTCAAGGGTGTCTGGGAGCAGCAGACGAGGGACTTCGAGAAGGAAAGCGGAATCAAGGTCGAGTTCATCCAGATGTCCTGGGACGAAGTGCAGACCAAGGTCATGACCGACCTCGCGGCCGGCGCCGGATCCTACGATGTCATAGAATTTGACAACGGGTGGGTCGCGAAATTTGCGGCCGCCGACTGGGTCGAGCCCCTCGACTCCTATGCGGGGAAGGCCTACCTCGATCGTCTGCTGCCGGGACTCCTGAAGACTTTCACCGTGAAGGGCAAGACGCTCGGGATCCCATGGAATAACGACACGCGCTTCTTTTTCTACAACGAGGCGATGCTGGCGAAGGCCGGGATCAAGAGTCCGCCCAGGACCTGGGCCGAGGTCGTCGCCCAGTCCATGACGCTCAAAAAGGCCGGCATCTCCGAGTACCCGATCGCCGAGTACTGGAATCAGGAATGGGCCCTGGCGAATTCCCTGGCCTACTACCTCTACAGCTACGGGGCCAACTACTTCGACGAGAAGGGCAACATCACGATCGACAAGCCGAATGCCGTCGCGGCGCTCCAGTTCATGGCCGATATGCTGCGCAAGGACAAGATCGTCGACCCCTCGAGCGTGACCCTCTCCCAGGAGGCGGCCGCGGATCTCTTCTATCGTGGCTCCTCGGCTTTCTTCTTCCAGGGCCCGCCCTCGACCTACAGCTACGCCAACGACCCGACAAAATCGAGCGTTATGGGGCAGGTCGACGTGGCTTCCTGGCTGCCCGCCAAAACCAGCGCCCTCCAGGCGACCCTGACCCTGCCCGAGGCCTTCGCCATTCCGAAGACCAGCAAGAACAAGCAGGCTGCGTGGAAGTACATCCGGTACATGATTTCGGAGGAGAAAGACAAGGAAAGGGCGCTCGAGATCGGCAGCTTGCCTCTCTTCAAGGACTTATACACCGATCCCCAGCTCCTCAAGCTCTACCCCTACTGGAAACAGTTCGGCAAGCAGTCCGCCGTGGCCCGCGCTCTCCCCCTCGTGGACTGGTACGACGAGCTCGTGCAGAAGTCGATTGTCGCCGTGCAGAGGATGCTCCTCGGTTCCGAGACGCCCCATGCGGTGGCCGATGAATTGGCTGCCTACCTCAAGGGGAAGACCTATAACGGGATGGTTTTGCACTGATTGTCGTGCGGCGCGTGCGCGAACGAGAGTAGAATGGGAAAGAGGACATCGATGCATACAACGAGAAGACCCGCTTTCGCGTGCTGCGCCGCCGCCTCCCGCGCATTGCTCTCCACTCTCGCGGTGATCGAGTCGGTGCTCGCCGACCCGTTCACCGCCAGCCGGGATCGGCTCCCGCCCTTCAAAGATGCGAGGATCTAGGGCGATGCCGAAGAGGATACTGTTCGCAGGAGATGCGAACATCGATTTTCAGCTGACCGGCCTGGCCGCGGAGCCGCGCGAGGATCTCGAGGTCTTCTGCAACGATTTCCTCGCGACGCTCGGCGGATCGACGACTATCGCGGCGGCTGCATACGCGTACCTGGGCGGGGCCTGTGATTTCTGCGGGCTCGTCGGCGACGACGCGAACGGGCGATTGGTGTCGTCCATGCTCTTGGAAGCCGGTGTGGGAATCGAGATGCTGCGCAAAACGCCGGAGGCGAAGACGGGCGTAACCGTCAACCTGGTTCGCGGCTCCACGCGCACGCAAGTCACCTATCCGGGCACTCTCTCGATGGTCGACGAGGTGGATACGATAGCTCGAATGCTCGGCTCCTATTCGCACATCCATATCTCCGGCGTCTACGGCACCCCGCGTTTCCTGCCGCGAGCGACGGAGGTGCTGAGGGCGGCTCGCTCCGCGGGCCTGAGCACTTCGCTCGACACGCAGTGGGACCCTAGCGAGGAGTGGAGCCACATCGGCGAATGGCTGCCCCTCCTTTCTTTCCTATTCGTGAATGAGGCGGAAGCCGCGTCGTTGACGGGAACGGGCATCGGCGAAGAAGCGGAAGCCTGGTCGCGCCTATCCGAGCGCACGGAGCGACCCGTAATAAAACTCGGACCCCGCGGGGCCTATGCCGACGGCCGCGCCTTTCCGGCCCGCAAGGTCGTCGTCGTCGATCCGACAGGGGCCGGGGATACCTTCGCGGCAGCCTTCATCTACGCGACCGTCGAAGAAGGAGCGGCCTTGGCGGGGGCAGTGTCGTTCGCGCAGGCGGCGGGTGCCGTCGCCTGCGGCTACGCTGGAGGCGTGTCTCCCCTCCTCACGAGGGATCGCGTCAGGGAGCTTCAGAGATGGACGCACGCGGCCTCGCCTTGATCTGCGCCGTAACCGGCCCCGGGCTCATCGCCCTCGGCCTGCAGCCTCCTCGGCGCTTCGCCCCTGCGGTGGTTTCCGGCACCCCCACTCTCTGTCCAGGCTCGGCGCCCGCGGCGATGTCGGACAGATCGCGGCGCCCGCGGCGGCATGTGCAAGGGAACGCGCTCGAAACCAGATTTCTCACAGAATAAACCGAGGGCGCCTGCCAGCGCTATGCCGTCCTCGTGCAACCGCAGCGAATCCGAAAAACCTTCCTGGATCCGCGATTCGCCACGGCGTTCGCTTCCATCGCAGCCATATCCGGCAAGGAGAGGCATTGTAGTGCATCCAATCTGGCATACTTGCGGAGCAGTGGGTGGGAATGGAGGAGTATATCTAGCTTTACCGTGCCGATCCTGGCACACAGACTGCCCGCCGTTCGATTGGCGAACGCGATGTCGGGAAACAGCCCGACCAAGGCTTCCTGAAGCCCGATCGGATCAAATATATCTGCGAGAAAATAGTCGATATAGATGGACTTCCTGTGCCCGAAGACGAGAACAAGCGACGTACCGCCACCCAAGGCAGCTCCGCGCAGCTCTTCCATCGCAGCCAGGGAGCGGGCTATTTCAAGAAGCTCCGGTGATACGCTTTCGGGGTGTGGAATCATGACGAGATGTACGGTCTGAGGGAATCGGCGCCTTCCGGATCCAGCCGCAAGGCGGGAGAAAGCTCCTGCAATTCCTTCTTCCGCATGCGTCGCGGATGGTCATCCAGTCTTCCCTGGTGCCGCGCTGCAGTACCCGCTCGACAAGCCACCGTTCGTCCCTCTTGATATCAACCGTATTCTGGTCGACATCCCGGAAAAGCTGCGGTGACGGCCTGCGGACATACTCGTCCATGAGGGGAAAAAACAAAACACGTATCGGGTCTCGGCAAGCATTACCTTCGCCCTCGCATGATATGCAAAGAAGTCCATGTTGAATCAATAGAGCATACGCGTTATATTGCAGAAACCCGGCGAGCCGGCGCGGAGTCTCCGCCCATGGCGCTCGGTGGGAGCGAGGAATATGGCGAAGTACGTGGCCTTGATCCGCGGCATCAACGTGGGCGGGATCGTCCTCAAGATGGAGGACCTCAAGCAGCTGCTCGAGTACATCGGCTACTCGAAGGTGAGGACCTATATCCAGAGCGGGAACGCCATCTTCGAGACCGGGGAAGTCAACAAGCGGAAGATGGAGGCCGAGATCGCCCAGGAGATCAGGAACAAGATCGGCCGCGAGGTCGTCGTCATCGTGAAGACCGTCGAGGAAATCGCGCGCATCGCCTCGGCGCACCCGCTCGCGGAGCTCGGTGACGAGCAGAACCTCTACGTGACCGTATTGTCCTACGACCCCGCCGCCCCCGACGTAGATATCCTGATGACGACGATGAACGAGATCGACCGGCACGAGCTCGCGAACAGGGTCGTCTATTCCTATTACGGCCAGGGCTACGGCAATTCGAAGCGCTCCAACAATTTCCTCGAGAAGATACTCAAGGTGCCGGCGACGACCCGCAACTGGGCGACGATGAAGACCCTCGCGCAGATGGGCTTCGATTTGGGCGAGGGAGCCGCGGGGGAAATCTCTTATCCCGGGGATGGCGAGAGGCCGGTCTCTTGATTTCAAGGATCTCAGGGAGCAGCGCAGCGGGAATGCAGCGCGACGCCATGCAGAATGGAGCGGGCGGTGGATAGACGGGTCAGTCGAGGGATGTGAAACGGAGCCTTCGAGGGGAAATGAATCCAGTAAAGGACGCCCTTCCCCTCGGCCCTTCACCCTGCGAAACGAACCTCGAGCCCCGCGGCCCGCGCGGCTTCGGCTTGGCGAGAATCGGCCGTGACGAAGAGCGAGCCACCCTCGGCGAGGGCAGCTCCGATGTGGAGTGCGTCAAGCGTTCGGATAGGAGAGCGCTCGATGACCGCGACGGCCTTCCCGATCGTCTCATCAGATATCGATACGACTTCGATGTCCGCTATATCCCTGCAGAGCCGCTCTTTTACGAGGCCGTAATCAGCCTCGGTGATTTTGCCTTCGCGCACGAGCCTGCGAAGGGCTGACAATGTTTCAGGCAGGACGATCGCCGATACGACGAGAGAATCGGCCTTGCGAACGAGGTCGCCGATCTCGCCGCTGCCATATTCCTCGATATAGAGCTTCGCAAAGGCCGAGGTATCCAGAAAGATGCGGAGCATCAGGATTCCAGGCGCTCCGCGAGCACGGCGGCGGACAAGGATACACCGGGTCTCGAAAGCGGCTCGGAGAAGGACCGGCGCCCCGCGCCGCTCGGCGGTACCAGGAGAGCAACGAGCTTTCCACGCCTAAAAATGCGGATGGTCTCGCCTTTTTCGGTCCTGTCGATATACTCGCTTGCCCTGCTGCGAAGCTCCGTAAAATTCACGTCGGACATGGTGAGCCTCCACGATAAATGTACAACTAGACTGTACAGTGGACAAGAGGCGGCGGGGCCAGGAGGCGGATCTCCGACCGAAGGTGAAGCGTTTTCCGAAAGCATTTCGAAGCTTTCGTAGAAGCTCTACTGTGTTCTCCGCCAGTCCCTCGTTCCGCCCTCTGCCACTCCGATCTTCCACCGCGTGGTCTGGTCCGCGGCATCAATGTCGGGGGGATCGACCGCGAGGTCGTCGTCATCGCGAAGACTCTCGCGCGGCTGGGCCTCGATTCGGGAGAGGGCGCCGCGGGGGAAATCGCGGGATCGTAGCGCCGAGGCTTCGGCGCGGATGGGCCCGATCCCCGCCGACCGTACGAGCTACCTGCCTTCCCATCCTGCCCCGGGAAGGGCTACACTCGCCCCATGGCGGACGGACACGAGAACGACCCACTCCACGGCCTCACCCTCGAAGCGATACTCACCGAGCTCGTGGACAGGTACGGCTGGGAAGGCCTTGCCGAGCGCATCCCGGTCCGCTGCTTCTCCAGCGACCCGAGCATCAAGTCGAGCCTCACCTTCCTCCGGCGCACACCCTGGGCGCGCGGCAAGGTCGAACGGCTCTTCCTCGGAAAACTGGGGGCCCGCCGTCCTCTCAGGCCGCCCCCTGCGCGCGAGGGGCACGGCCGTCGTCCCACGAGCCCCGTCCGATGAGGCCCGTCCGATGAGGCCCGCCGATGAGGCCCGCCGATGAGGTCCGCCGCCCCCTGCGCGCGAGGGGGAGCGCTCCGCCGGCAAAGCCCGGTTCGCGTCCCTAGTCGACATGGGGCCGACCGCGCCGCCGCAGGCCGCCCCAGCCGGCGCGCCGAGCCATGCACCACGAGGAGACATCCACGATGAAGAGCTTTTTCGAAACCGTTTTCCATCGGGCGAGCGTCCGGAGCTACGATTCCAAACCGATCCCGGAAGCCGTCTGGGACCAACTGCTGCGCGCCGCCATGGCCGCGCCTACGGCCGTGAACCGCCAGCCCTGGGAGTTCGTCGTCATCGAGGACCGCTCGACGCTCGACGCCCTCGCCGAGAGCCTGCCCTACGCCAAGATGGCGAAGCAGGCCCCCGGGGCCGTCCTCGTCTGCGCCGTGCCGTCGCGCGCCAACCAGCAGAGGGCCGAATACGCCGTCCTCGACGCGAGCGCCGCCTGCGAGAACCTCCTCCTCGCGGCCGACGCCCTGGGGCTCGGCGCCGTCTGGACCGCCGTCTATCCCCAGGCCGATCGCCAGACCGTCGCGCGCCAGATCCTCGGCATCCCCGAAGACGTGATCCCCCTCGCCTTCGTTCCCCTCGGCTATCCCAAGACGGAAGAGCACCCCAAGGAAAAGTTCAGGCCCGAGCTCATCCATCACGAGCGCTGGCACGAGCGCGAGCGGCCGCTCGACCTGCCGCCCGCGGAGCATCCCTAGGGGAGGCGCCGGTCGACCGACCCGCTTCACCGCGGCGAGAGCTGCCCCCGTCCCCGCCGCTCCGCGCAAGCGGGCACGACGCTCCCTTCCATTCGCAAAGCGCCGATTGGCGCATGGGTTTCTTCGAGGCCTCCGATGGATGATTTTGAGGGGGAGCCCGGCGATCAATCCGGCGCGGTGGCGCGCGTCAGGTCCCGCGGCTCCCCCTGCCTCCAGCCTCCTCGCGAAGTCGCGCATCGCGTCCAAGGTCGAGCGACTTCGCTCCGGTGGCTTCCGGCACCCCCACTCCAGGGTATTTCCTCTTGGCCATCACGAGGGGAGATATGATCGATTCTTGTGGATGGAATAGAAAACGAACGTTTCTTCGCAAACGAGATATTGTCAATAGTTGTGGATTGTAATTTCGGACGATTCCCCGGTCAGGCTGCCGTTTCATCAAGCCGCTCTCCATTCACTAACTTTACTCCCGCCTCAACGAGGGGGATGTATTTGAATCCGTCTAACTTGCGCCATCCCTGCTCGGCCTTCCGACGGTCTCAGCGCAGGCGGCTCATGCCGTAGACCATGCCGGAGACGTAGGGCACGAGCCAGGCGGCCCATACGGCGACGGAAAGCCTATGGAACTTCAGCTTAGGCTCTTCCTCCTTGCTCGCGTGCACGAGGGTGGCCCAGGCGGCATGGAAGAGCATGAGGAGTATCGCCGCGAGCCCGGTGAGGCCGTGGAAGCTGAGATCGAAGGCCGAGCCCGCGATCTTGCCCATGAGCGTCGTGCCAGTCGCGTCGCAGGCCAGCCCGAGCCAGAAAAGCAGGAGCTGCCGGCCGCGCAGCTTGCCCATGGCGCGCTCCCACCACACCGCGATGCTGTAGAATATCAAGGCCAGCGTGATAGCGGCGGCTGCGATCGTCAGCATTCCCATCTCCTTCTTCCTGCGGCGGTTGAAATTCCGCGCTGTCCCATGCCTGCTTCCTCCTAGGGCCGGGACCCGGGCTGTCGGCTTCGTTCGCCATCGCGCCGGATCGGCTTTCTCTGCCGCACCCGGACTCCCCTCATGCCCTGCCTTCAGCCTGCGGCTCGCCGAGCCCATCGGCCTCGTCCAGGCCCGTCTGCCGGCCCTCCTCGAGGATGCCGGCCAGGAGCTCGAACGCATCCCTCACCGCGGCCAGCTGATTCCCATCCAGGGGCGAGAAGAGCCGTTCCACGCGGCTTCTCACCTCGGCGTAAGCCTCGGCGAGGACCCGGTCCCCGCGCTCGGTCACGCGGAGGGCGGCGGCTCTCCTGTCGTCCTCGACCGGCTCGCGTTCCACGCAGCCCATCTCCACCAGCTTCTCCACATTGATCGAGAGCTGCGACTTGGCCATGTGGAGATCCTCGGCCGCGCGCGAGAGAGTCGATCCGCACGAGGCATGGAGGTAGCCGAGGAGTCCGAATGCCGGCCTGCCGAGCCGTCCCGAGCCTGCCTGGCCCCGGTGCAGGGCGGTATGGAGCTCGCCGCTCACACGCATGACGAGGTGGGCGAACTCCTCTGGCCTGTCGCTCACGATGCGGATCCTCCTGCCGCCGTCTCGCCCGTCTGCGGGCCGGAGACCCCGGCGCCCGAGGGAGAGCCCTTCGCGCCCGCCGCGCCGCGTCGAATCCCGAGGGAGAGGAGGATGCTGAGGATGCCCACCACCGCCAGGACGTGGAAGGCTATCCCGTAAGCCTGGGCCTTGTCCGAGATCGAGGCGGTGATGCCGCCCAGGGCCGCTGCGGCGACGAGCTGGCCGGCCCCTCCCTGGATGCCCACCAGGCCCTGGGCCACCGAGCGCTGCCCGGGCGGCGCCTCGTGCAGAAGGACGTACCGGATCGGGGCTCCGAGCAGGGCCGAGAGGCCGAGACCGACGAGGACGGTCGTGGCGATGAAGCCGGCGAGGCCGAAGGCGGTCGCGAAGCCGAGGCCGACGAGCCCCAGGCTCAGCGTGGCGCTGCCGAAGACGAGGACGGGGCGTGGCCCGAGACGGTCGAGGGCGCGTCCGACCAGGGGCGAGCCGACCGACATCCCCAGGACGAGGGGCAGGAGGAGGTAGCTCGCCGTCGCCGGCCTGGCCCCGAAGGCCGCGACCGCGAAGAGCGGGAGAAAGACGAGTCCCGACTCGACCATGCCTGCGAGCACGTTGATGACACCTGTCCTGGCGATCTGCCGGTTCTCGAAGAGCCTGAGGTCCACCACCGGCGATTCGGCCCGACGCTCGACCGCGATGAAGACCGGGAGGAGGATGAGCGCGGTGAGGATGAGGCCCCCCGAGAGTGGCGTGAGGAGGCTCGATACGAGGGCCGAGCTGTCGACACGGGAGATTCCGAAGGCGAAGGCGGCGAGAATGGCCGAGAGGAGGACGGCCCCGACCGTGTCGAATCGGCCGTGGCCGGCCTTGCGCTCGTGGGGGAGCATGAAGGCGCCCAACACGATCACGATGAGGGCGAGGGGCACGTTGATCCAGAAGAGCCAGCGCCAGCCGAGCGGCAGAAGAAGTCCGCCCATTACCGGCCCGATGATGAAGGCGAGGCCGAAGACCATGCCGATGGTGCCGAGCGCCCGGCCGCGGCGCTCGGGTTCGACCACGTCCCCGATAACCGCGCTGGCCACCGGAAAGACGCCGCCCGATCCGAAGCCCTGAAGCGCCCTCGCGACGAGCATGACGCCGAAACTGGGCGAGAGGGCGAGCAGCGCGGAGCCGAGTCCGAAGAGCGCGACGTCTGCGACATACACGAGCCGCCTGCCGAAGAGATCGGAGAGTTTGGCCATCAGCGGCGTGCCCACGAGGTTGAAGAGGACGTAGATCGAGAAGAGAAGGGCCAGGTTCCGCTCCGAGACGGCGAACTCGGCCTTTATCGCCGGCATGGCCGGCCCGACGATGGCGATGTCCATGGCGCCCATCAGGACGCCGAGAAAGAGGACCAGCATGAGGGAGCTGGTCGATTTAGCGGATTTTGCCATAGCTTCGATTCCTCCATGTAGTTAACATAGTTAAATGATAACAATATTAACAATAGTTGTCAAGAACTCGTCGCCCACATTGAGGCCGGTGCGCTTGTTCTTGTGAGACCGGTCATCGTTCGACTCTGCTATCGGATGGGCTGGATGGCAAGCGATGCGCGCCGTCGGCCCAAAGCCGTCCGTGTTGCCGGGTGGCGTCGTCGGGTGTGCGCGGCGCCCGATGCGCGGCGCCGGCTCGCGCAGGCATCGAGTGTGCGCGGCGCCCGCTGTGCAGCGCCGAGGAGCGCAGGCGCCGCGGCTCGCGCCAAGGCGCGGGAGCCGCGGCCGTCCGCGCTAGCCGTTCCGCTTGAAGATGTTCTTGAGCACGAGGAAGACCATCGAGGGGCTCTCGATCATGCGGCGGCGGAGATAGGCGATCGAGTCGCGCCAGTCCTCGGCGAAGGGGAGGTAGACGCGCACCGTATACCCGGCATCCACGAGTTCCTTCTGTATGGCGTCGCGCGGCACGCCGAGCAGCATCTGGAACTCGCAGCGGCTCTTCGGCACGCCGAGCTCCTCGAGGATCGCGCGCGCCTTGCGGATATATTCGATGTCGTGGGTCGCCACCGCCACGTAATGCCCTCCGGCGACGAGCTTGCGCGTCATCTTGAGGAGGTTCTCCTTCATGTCGCGCTTGCGCGTCATCGCGAGCGTCGCCGGCACGTTGTAGATGCCGATGCAGTTGCGGATCTGCGCCCCGAGTCCCGCGAGCGAATCCACGTCCTTTTCGGTGCGGTAGAGCCTCGCCTGGAGCACCGTGCCGAGGATCGGGTATCGAGGCTTGAGCTCGCGGTAGAGCTCGAGCGTCCAGTCGGTGAGGTCCGTGTCCTCCATGTCGATCGTGAGGCCGCGGCCGGCGGCCTGGCAGGCCGCGACGAAGCCTTCGATGTTGGCCTTGCAGAAGTCCGGGCTCACGTAGTAGCCGAAGTGGCCCGGCTTGATCGAAAGCGTGCAGAACGGCCGGTCCCCGAGCGCCGCGAGCGCGCGGTAGTAGACCTCGACCGCGGACCTGACCTTCGCCTCCGTCGTCTCGGCCTCGCCGAGGACGTCGAGCGTGATGTCGAGCCCCCTCGCGTGGAGCCTGTCGGCCGCGGCGAGCGCTTTCTCGAGCGAGTCTCCGGCGACATAGGGCGACGCGAACACGCGTATGAGCGGCCCCGGGATCAGGTTCACTACGATCTTGCGGATGCTCATCGGGCGACTCCAGATTGAACGCGATTCTACGGTCTTCCGCCGCAACTTCGATCACTATACCACGAAGACGCGGCATGCGGCATGGTTTAGTGAAAACCCGGACAGATGCGAAGCCGGTATCGACGGTCTGTGAAGCACCTCGGTGATCGACGAAATGCTTGACCGCCGCCTGCGCGGGGAGTACATACATGGTCAGTCCGAAGGAGCGTTTCTCGCTAGGAGCCAGACCATGATCATGAATCAGTGGTACGTCATTTTGGACAGCAGGCAGCTCGGGCGCGGCCGCCCCCTCGGGGTGCTCAGGCTCGGCGAGAGGCTCGTGCTCTGGCGCGATTCACGGGGTGCGGCGCACTGCATCGCGGACAGGTGCGCTCATCGCGGCGCGGCCCTCTCCGCGGGAGAGCTGATCGGCGACCAGGTGCGATGCCCCTTCCACGGTATCCGCTTCGACGGAGAGGGCCGGGCGGTGCTGATCCCCGCCAACGGCGCGGCGGCGGCCCTACCGCCCAATTTCTCGCTCCGATCCTACCCCGTCCACGAGGCCCGGGGCCTGATCTGGATATTCTGGGGTGAGGGCGAAGCGGGCGATCCTCCCTCCTTTTTCGAGGACCTCGGACCGGAGTTCTCGTACAGCGGCTGGATCGACCACTGGGCCTGCCACTATACGCGCTGCATCGAGAACCAGCTCGACGTCGTGCACCTCCCCTTCGTGCACCGGACGACCATAGGGCGCGGCAACGCCACCGTGGTCCACGGGCCGCGCGTCGAGTGGAAGGGCGGCGACCTGTACGTCGGCATGCGCAACGAGGTCGAGAAGGGGCAGACGCCGCTCAAGCCCGAGGAGATGCCGGCGCTCGACCTCCGGCGGTTCCACCTCCAGTTCCGGATGCCCCAGCTCTGGCAGAACTGGATCGGCGAGCGCCTGCGGATCTTCATCGCCTTCGTCCCGGTCGACGACCGGAACACGCTCCTCTATCTGCGCTTCTACCAGAGCTTCGTCAGGCTGCCCCTGCTCCGCGGCCTCGTCAATCTGGCGGGAAAGCTGCAGAGCATCGTCATCGCGCGGCAGGACAAGCGGGTGGTGCTGACGCAGGAACCGAGGCGCAGCGAGCTCAAGATGGGCGAGAACCTGATCCAGGGCGACCTGCCCATCCTCGAATACCGGAAGCGCCGCGCCGCGCTGAAGGCCGAGGGACAGAGCTGAGGGACAGAGCTGAGGGACAGAGCCGAGGGACAGAGCCGAGGGGCCGGCGCGAAGTATCCCGAGTGGGGACGCGACATACGCTACACGCTGGGCGAGCCCGGCCTCGCGGGGCTCTGGCTCAGAAATCCGGCGGCATCCGGTAGCGCAGGCCGTCCGGCGGGTACTGGTTGCGGTAGGTGAACAGGGCCCGCAGGTTCACCATGCCGCCGCCGTATTCGATGTAGAGATGGTCCCAGTCCAGCCGGCTCCCGTTGAGCACCAGGTCGTAGCGGCGACGGTGCCCGGCGAAGATCTGCGGATCGTAGCCGGTGAAGACCGCCCAGATCGACCGCACGGCGACGATGCGCGCCTGGCCCGTCCCGTCCCAGAACTCCAGCAGCCCGACGCTCCTGATCAGGTCGATCGCCTGTTGGGCGTCGCGCGCGCTCACCGAAAAGGGCTGGGGCGATGGCAGGATGAGGATGCTGTGCGGCACCGACTGAGCCCGCGCGCCGGCGGCCGAGAGGAGGAGAGGGAGAGCGATGAAGGCAGCCGCGGCGAAGCGCGGTCTGGCCGTCCGGTTCATGATACGATCATCGGATCGATGGCGCACCGGCTCAAGGGTCTGTCCCCGAAGCTGCGGTTTCGGCGCGAACCGGCGAGCGCCAAACGGCACATAGTCATTTATGAATCTGGTCGACCGTCTCCGCAGCCCATGGGGGCGACGTGGGCTCGGGGAGGTCGGTGACGGCGCACTCGGTGGCGAGGAGGAGGGCCGCGACGGAAGGCCGCGTTCTGGAGCGCGGAGCGCGTGACCTTGGCCGGGTCGATTCCTTTCGGAACGCGCCCGAAAGGCGCATGGAGCCTATCGGCGCTCATCGATTCGCGCAGATGCCGCCGGGGACGACGCAAAGTCGGATATGGAGGGGGGAGCGCTGCTGTGTGCGTGGCGCTACGCGCGCCGTCATCCGCGCGGCTCCCCCTGCCTCCGAAGTCCTCGCCCGCTTCGCGGGCTCCGGTCTTCTCCGGCACCCCCACGCCCCTCGGTTGTCTTCGTGCGGCTCAAAACATAGTCAAGCTTCTTGGTGAGGTCTGTCGTTCTCGAATAGCGGCAATCCATGATCCGTCGGAGCTTCGGGATCCATCTGGTCCATTATCGAAGGCCAAGCGAAGATTACGCCCCGGTTCGACGACTTTGTTCGCCATTGCGTTGTTGACGGCCACGAACATAGACGGTCCAAGTTATGTGGCGATTGACCGAAAAACGGGTGAGCGAGCAGAAAAACAGCCTGAAGGCGAGACGTGGTATCGAGATAGCCGGATTGACGAGGCGTTGACTGTGGGTCTCGATTTTTACGCAGGGTGGAGTCACCTATTTGACAGAGGACATCTAACGCGCCGGAATGATCCGACCTGGGGCGAGCAGGCTGAGAGAGCAAACGTTGATACGT
>JAJXZP010000255.1 GCA_021779995.1 bacterium
CGCCCCCCTTTGATGGCCCCGCGGCGGAGTACTTCACTTGTTGGTATGCTACTAAGGTAGCGCGCGCCGGCGGTCGGGTCAAGCGCCGTCCTGGGGGAGGTTCCGATCTGGGGCGAAGGGCAGCCGAGGCGCGGCGCGCGGGCCTCCTCGCTAGGCCGCGCCCTTCAAGCCCACCTCGGCGGCCACCTCCCGCAGGGCGAGAATCGTCTCCTGGATCAGCTCCTCGAGGGGCAGGTCGAGCATGGCGGCGCCCTTCTCGATGACGTCGCGGCGCACGCCGGCGGCGAAGGCTGCCGAGCCCCACTTCTTCTTGACCGACTTCACTTCCATGTCGAGGACGCTGCGCGAGGGGCGGACATAGGCGCAGGCGGCGATGAAGCCCGTGAGCTCGTCGACGGCGAAGAGGACCTTCTCCATGGGCAGGAGGGGCTCGACCTCGGAGCAGATGCCCCAGCCGTGGCTCTCCACCGCGCGGATGAAGGCCTCGGGGAGGCCCGCGGCGGCCAGGATGGGCCTCGCGTGCTTGAGATGCTCGTCGGGATGACGCTGGTAGTCGACGTCGTGCAAAAGCCCGACCAGGCCCCAGTACTCCGGGTCCTCGCCCAGCCTGCGGGCGAAGCGGCGCATGGCCGCCTCCACGGAAAGGGCGTGGCGGAAGAGGGAATCGTCGTCGTTCTGTGTTCGCCATAGGCTGATGGCTTCGTCGCGGCTGATCATGCTGCATACCTCCGATCGTAGTCGAGTGAGTCTACACGCTCATCCGCGGTCAGGGCAACGGCCGGCTCGCCTCGGGCTCAGCCATTCCGTTTCGGCCGGCTCGCTACGGCGGCATGTTCGCGATGCAGGCGCGGCAGCCTTCGACGAAGGCCGCCATGGTCTCGGTCAGCCGCTTGTTCCGGCGCCGTACGATCCTGAACTTCCGCTTCACCGCGAGGCCCTCGACGCGCAGGGCGACGAGCTTGCCCGCCGCGACGGCCTCGCGCACCAGGAGCCTCGAAATGAAGGCCAGGCCCAGGCCGCGCGACGCGAGCTCGATGATGGCCTCCGCGCTGTTGGCCACGCCCGTCTCCGCCCAGCCGATGCCGGCCGCCGACAGGGCCTCGGCGAAAGCCTCGCGGGTGCCCGAGCCCTCCTCGCGCACCACGAAGCCGCGGCCCGCGAGGTCCTCGGGCCTGAGGCGGGAGGCCGCGGCGAGCTCATGGCGCGGGCTGCAGATGAGGGCGAGCTCGTCCTCGTACAGCGCCTCGGCCAGGACCTCGGGCCGTTCGCCCATGCCCTCGACGAAGCCGATGTCGAGCTCGGCGGCCTGCAGCTTCGCTACGATCGCGGCGGTGTTGTCGACGGCGAGATAGAGCCGGAGCCGCGGCATGCGGGCCTTGAGCTCTTCCAGTATCCGGGGGAGGAGGGCCGTGCCCACGGTCATGCTGGCGCCCACGCGCAGCGAGCCCGAGTCCTGCAGGTCGAAGAGCCCGCGCTCGGCCTCGTCGACGAGGCGCAGGGTCTCGGCCGCGTAGCTGCGGAGCACCTCGCCCTCGCTCGAGACCTTGATCCTCCTGCCCAGCCGCTCGAAGAGCCTGACCCCGTAGTGGCGCTCCAGCTCGGCGATGCTCTGGCTGACCGGAGGCTGGGTCATGCCCAGGCGCTCGGCCGCCGCGGTCATGCTCTCCAGCTCGCAGACCGCGAGGAAGATTCGAAAATGGCGAAGCGTCATCCTGGGATTAGTATATGCTATTACATATTGAAATGATAGATATATTCTATTTTACATATTATTGCCCTATCGATATCCTCCTCTTATTGCTTCATAGGAGGATTCATTCATGCCTGCCATCAGTATTCCAAAAACCCAGGATTCGAAGCCGGCCGCCGATAAGGCGCTGGCCGTGCTTCCGGGGCTCCTCGTCGTGGCCCTCGTCACGACCGCGGGGATGCTCCTCCAGGGGACGGAGCTCTTCTCGCGCATCATCCCGATGAGCTCCCTCATCCTCGCGATTCTCGTCGGCATAGCCCTCGCCAATGTCCTGCCCCTGCCCGCTTCGACGCGGCCGGGCATCAAATTCGCGGCCAAGACCATACTGCGGCTCGCGGTCATCTTCCTGGGCTTCAAGCTGAGCGTCGGGCAGATCATCGGGATCGGCCCCGAGGCCATGGCCTCCGCCCTCTTCGGCTCGACCATGGTGATCCTCTTCACCCTCTGGCTGGGGCGGCGCATGGGCATACCGACGAAGCGGGCTCTCCTGCTCGGGAGCGGCGTGGCGGTCTGCGGCGCGGCCGCCGTCGCGGCGGTCGACGGCGTCATCGGTGGAGAGGAGGAGGACACCGCCTTCGCCATCTCCGCGGTGACCCTTTTCGGCACGATCTACATCTTCCTCTATCCGGCGATCCGAGTCCTGGCCGGCATGCCCAATCTCTTCTTCGCGCTCTGGGCCGGCAGCTCGATCCACGAGGTCGCCCAGGTGGCCGCGGCCAGCGCCGTGCTGCCCGACGCCTTCCGGGGCATAGCCGCCACCGTGAAAATGATCCGCGTCCTCTTCATCGTGCCCCTCACCCTCATCCTTTCCTTCATCCCCTGGGGCGATTCGGCCGAGACCGAGGAGGCCGCGCTCGCCTCATCCGGGCAGGCGAAGCGGGGCGGCAAGGGCGTGAGCGTACCCTGGTTCGCCCTCCTGTTTTTCGTCGCCGTCCTGATCAATTCCTTCGTCCCGATGAGCGGAACGGCGCACGGCGGCCTCGCCGGCTTCGACACCTGGATCATGACCGCGGCCATGGCCGGACTCGGCCTGGACATACGGTTCAAGGCCCTGGCCAAGATCGGCCTCCGGGCCGCGGTGCTCGGCGCCGTCTCGTCGGTTTTTCTCTCGGTGGTGAGCGCGGCGTCGATAGCCATTCTGAGGATTCATCAGTAGGGAAGACCGGGCCGACGCAGCTTGCGCGCCGGCCCTGGCCTCAGGGCATAAAAAAACGGTATGCCTGGACGTCTGATAGCATACCGTTGGAGAGGTTACCCTCTACAAGTATTTTCGGCTCCAAAGGGAAAAACCTTTACCGGCTGTTTCGGAGCGTTTCGGTTTGAAGCCCTGGTGCCCCGGCGGGGGCGTCGCGAGACGGTCGCGGGGGCGTCGCGAGGCGGTCGCCGGGGCGTCGCGAGGCGGTCGCGGGGGTGTCGCGCGGCGGTCGCTGGGGCGTCGCTGGGGCGTCGCGGGGGCGTCGCCGGGGCGTCGCCGGGGCGTCGCCGGGGCGTCGCGGGGGCGTCGCGAGACGGTCGCCCTCGCGGAGCGGGAAGAGTTTTAGTACGCTAACTCTTTATCGGAAAAACAACTATCTTCGTTTTTTGATCGCATGAACCTGGATATCGTCCCCGCCGCGCTGTATTCTCGAATGAAGAATGCCGAGCGGGAGGTGTCTCATGGAAAGCCGGATCGAGGTAGAAGCGCTTCGCGGTCTTTCCGACGACGAGGTCCGGGAGCGGCTGGCGGCCGAGGGCTACAACGAGCTTCCTCGCGCGACGCGACGCGGCGTCCTGCATATCGTCCTGGACGTGCTGCGCGAGCCGATGTTCATCCTCCTTCTCGTCTGCGGGGCGCTTTACCTCCTCCTCGGCGATCCCGAGGAGGCGCTCATGCTCCTCGGCTTCGTCTTCGCCGTCATGGGCATCACCTTTTTCCAGGAAAGCAAGACCGAGAAGGCCCTGGACGCCCTCCGCGACCTCTCCAGCCCGCGGGCCCTCGTGGTCCGAAATGGCGAGCAGCTGAGGATTCCGGGCCGGGAGGTGGTCCGCGGCGACATCGTCCTCGTGGTCGAGGGCGATCGCGTCCCCGCCGACGCTATCCTCCTGGACGCCTTCAACCTTTCCGTCGACGAGTCCCTCCTGACCGGAGAGTCGGCGCCGGTGCGCAAGAAGGCCTGGGACGGGCTAGCCGCGCCGGGGAGGCCCGGCGGCGACGATCTGCCGACCATCTACTCCGGCACGATGGTGGTGCGCGGCCGCGGCATCGCCCGGGTCGCGGCCGTCGGCTCGGGCACGGAGATCGGCGCGATCGGCACGGCCCTCCAGAGCCTCGAGACGAAGGACACGAATCTCCAGGTCGAGACGGGCAGGATCGTCCGCGGCTTCGGCCTCGTCGGCGCCGCGCTCTGCATCCTCGTCGTGATAGTCTACGGCCTCACCCGCGGCGGCTGGCTTCAGGGCGTGCTCGCCGGGCTCTCGCTCGCCATGGCCACCCTGCCCGAGGAATTCCCGGTCGTCATGACCATCTTCCTCGCCCTGGGCGCCTGGCGCATCTCCAAGCGGCACGTGCTCACGCGGCGGGTGGCCGCGGTCGAGATGCTCGGCGCGGCCACCGTGCTCTGCACCGACAAGACCGGCACCCTCACGATGAACCGCATGACCGTCGCCGCCCTGGAGCGCGGCGGGATTTCCGCCGACATCGACGAGCGGCAGGCCTCCCTGCCGGAAACCTTCCACGAGATCGTCGAGTACGCCGTCCTCGCGAGCCCGGCGGATCCCTTCGACCCGATGGAGAAGGCCATGCACGAGCTGGCCGCGAGGACCCTCGCCGACACGGGCCACCTGCACCGGGACTGGCGCCTCCTGCGCGAGTATGCGCTCTCGGACGAGCTTCTGGCCATGTCCCACGTCTGGGAGTCGCCCGACCGGGAGCGCCTCGTCATAGCGGCCAAGGGCGCCCCCGAGGCCATAGCCGATCTCTGCCACTTCGAGCCCGGCCGCCTCGCCGAGCTGCGCGCCGAGGTGGACGGCCTCGCCGCCCGCGGGCTCCGCGTCATCGGCGTGGCCGCCTCGGAGTTCGCCCGCGGTCGGCTGCCCGAGATCCAGCACGACTTCGCCTTCGGCTTCGTCGGCCTCCTGGGGCTCCGCGACCCCGTGCGGCCGGGCGTGCCCGACGCGATAGCCCAGTGCCGCAGCGCCGGCATCCGCGTCGTCATGATCACGGGCGACTACCCGGGCACGGCGATCAACATAGCGCGGGAGATCGGCCTGGAGGCGCCGGAGGCCCTGATCACTGGCTCCGAGCTCGACGCGATGGACGAAGTCGAGCTCAGGCGGCGCATCCGCGGCGTCTCGGTGTTCGCGCGCTCCGTGCCCGAGCACAAGCTCCGCATCGTCGAGGCGCTCAAGGCGAACGGGGAGATCGTCGCCATGACCGGCGACGGCGTGAACGACGCCCCGGCGCTCAAGGCCTCGCACATCGGGGTCGCGATGGGCGCCCGCGGCACCGACGTGGCCCGCGAGTCGGCCGCCCTCGTCCTGCTCGACGACGACTTCTCGTCGATCGTGGCCGCGGTGCGCGTGGGCCGGAGAATCTACGACAACCTGCGCAAGGCCATGACCTTCATCTTCTCCGTGCACCTGCCCATAGCGGGCATGTCGCTCCTGCCGGTCTTCCTGGGCATGCCGCTCGCCCTCATGCCGGTGCACATCCTCTTCCTCGAGCTCATCATCGACCCGGCCTGCTCCATCGTCTTCGAGATGGAGGGGGAAGAGGCGGACATCATGAAGCGGCCGCCGCGGCCGGCGAGCGAGCCGCTCTTCGGGCGGAGGATGGTCGTCACCGGATTGTGGCAGGGGCTCGGGCTCCTGGCCCTCGTCGCCGGCATCTACGCGGCCGCGCTCGGCGCCGGCCTGGGCGAGGGCGAGGCGCGCGCCCTGGCCTTCGTGAACCTCGTCTTCGGCAACCTCGGCATGATCGTCTCCAACCGGTCCTGGACGCGCTCCTTCTTCGCCACGCTCAGGACGCCCAACGCCGCCATGGTCTGGGTCTCGGGCGGCGCGCTGGGCTTCCTGGCCGCCGCGGTCTTCGTGCCCTTCCTGAACGGAGTTTTCGGCTTCGCGCCCCTCCATCCCTGGGAGCTCGCCCTGTGTCTAGGAACGGGACTCGTCACGGTCCTCATCAACGAGGGCGTGAAGCTTCCGGCTCTCGCGCGGCGAGCCCTGCGTCCGCCGCGCCGGGGCTAGGGGGCCGCTCCGCCGGGCCGCGGCAAGGGAGCCGTCCCGCCGGGCCGCGCCCTGGAACGCGGGCCACTCCCCGCCCCCGTGGAGCACCAGTCTACTCGAGCCCCGACGGCCCGCAATTGTCAAATCTAGCGCCATGCTCGCACAGGCGCAGTCCC
>JAJXZP010000208.1 GCA_021779995.1 bacterium
GTGCTCGCGGGTCGCGGTCAGGTACAGCGCCGAGCAGAGGCCGGCGCTCTCGGCGGCCGACCGCGCCGCCGCGCCGCCCCCCCCGACCGGGCACACCACCGCGGCACCGTGCTCCCGCGCCAGGCCGAAGACGCGGCGGGCCCGGATCGGGTCGGAGAGACCGGACACGCGCAGGAGGACGCGCCCGCTCGAGAAGGGCAGGGCGGCGGCGGCGGCTTCGGGGTCGTCCGTGTCGAGGCAGAGCGCCGTCCTGGCGCGCTGCGCGATGTGCGACACCGCCTGCCGCAGGTCCTCGGCCTCGTCCCGCCCCGGACGCCCGAGGCGCAGGCGGACGGCCCCGACGCCGGAAGCCTCGGCCTCCAGGGCGGCGTCGGCCAGAGCGTCGAAATCGCCCGAGTCGAGGAGGGCGCCGAAGCGCGGCGAGCCCGGGACGTCGGCCCCGGCGCCGATCGTGAACGGGCCGGGGCCGAGCGCCTTGAGTTCGTACAGCGAGGCCAGGGCGGGGCGGAGCGGCGGCCTGGCCTCGGGCCGCGGCCGGTCCGCCAGACGCCGCGCGAGGGCGCGGATGTGCTCGACGCCCGTGCCGCAGCAGCCCCCGACGACGGCCACCCCGTGGCGCCGCGCCACCGCCTCGGTCTTCGCGGCGAAATCCTCGGGGCCGAGGGGCCATCGGGTGCGGCCGCCCTCCTGCAGGGGCAGACCCGCGTTGGGCATGAAGCAGAGCGGGAAGGGGGAATGCGCGGCGAGCTCGGCGAAGGGCCGGGCCAGCTCGTCGGGGCCGCCCGAGCAGTTCATGCCGACGGCCAGAGGCCCGAAGGGCGCGATGATGGCGGCGAAGGCCGCGGGCGAGGTCCCGGCCAGGAGCCTGCCGCCGGGCTCCACCGTGGCCGACACGATCGCCTTAAGTCCCCGGCCGCCGTCGGGGTGCGCCAGCGCGGCCAGGGCGGCCTTCACCTGGAGGGGGTCCTGGCTGGTCTCGACGATGGCGAAGTCGACTCCGCCGTCGGCGAGGCCGCGGGCCTGCGGCAGGTAGGAATCGCGGAGCTCGACCCAGCTCGAGAAGCCCATGGACGGGAGTCCGCCGCCGGGTCCCATGGAACCGGCCACCCACCGGGGCCTTCCGGAAGCGCCCGCGGCCTCGGCTTCCCTGGCGGCGCGGACCGCGGCCTCGGCGGCGGCGCGGTTCACGCGATAGGCGAGCGCGGCGGGATCCTCGCCCTCGGCGAAGCGGGCCAGGCCTTCGGCGCTCGCCGTGAAGGTGGCGGTCTCCACGATGTCCGAGCCCGCCGCGAAATAGCCCCGGTGCAGCTCTTCGATGACCTCGGGCCGTTCGAGCGGCAGGAGCGGCACGCGCTCCGCGGCTTCCGGAAGCAAGGCCTGCAAGGCGGTCCCGGTCGAGCCGTCGGCGAAGAGGAGATCCCGGCCCAGATAGTTTCGGATATCGCGCCGATCGGCGCCCTTCGAGGTTTCGTTCATGTCCTGTCTCCTGTCGTGTCACTCTACCCGGACGGGCTGACGGCCCGATAGCTTCATATAATACTCCGGAACCACCGCCGTGGAATGCCCGCGCAGCGCGGCGCGGATCGCGGGAAGGGTGGCTTCCCTGCCCGTGCCGCTCTCGGCTTCCCGGAGGGCGCGGCCGAGGGCCTCCGACTCGACGAGGACCGCGGTCCTCCCGACTCGGGAAAAGGCGGCGACGACGCAGACCGCGAAGAGCAGCTCTCCCGTTTGGCGAAGGCGGTCCCGGCGGGCGGCGGAGGAGTGGGGCCCGCCGAGGAGCCGGACCAGATCGTCCCGGATTTCGGCGAGCCGGTCGCAGGCCCTTCGCATCTCTCCGGGCTCCGGAGCGAGCGAGACCAGGAAGGCCAGGTGCTTTTCGTACAGCAGCGAGGCCAGGCGCTCCGCCCGGAGCGCTCGCGCCGCGTTCCCCTCCGCCGCGACCTTCCCCGACTCGGAGAATCGGGAGCCTGCCGAGGGCGACGCGTACTCGGCGGCGGCCTCGAGCGCCTCGGCCGTCCCGCCGAACGCGGAAATCACGAGGACGAGCGGGCCGGGATGCGAAGCGATGATAGTCGTGACGGCGGCGGCTTCCGCCGGGCCGGTATGCTCCGGGCCGCCGAGATGGATGATCGAGTAGTCCATGGAGTTTCCCCCCGTTTCATCTGAGGATGGAGTCTGTCGACGTGGCTTGCAGGCCGTTCACTCCCGGGCGCCGTCCCTCCCGCGTCGACGGGAGCGGACTTCCGGATCAGATCCGGAGTTCGTGGACGCCCGGGGCGTCACATCGCCATGGGGCGCATGAGGAAACGGAGGGGCATGGTGCGGGCGGGAATGGGGTGCGGGGAGGTCGAGAGGGATGAGGCGAGCGCATCGCCGAAGGTGAGGCCGCCGGTAGTCGTCGGTCGTTTCATGACACTCCACCTTATCCGGTGGAACGGCTCGACGTCAAGTGTTTCTATCGAAAGAACCTCCGGGATCCGCCCCGAATCGTCGATTTTGATCGGCGGCGGCTCCCGGCCCGAAGGTTCGGAAATCGCGAAGGCGAAGTTCAACCCCGCCCGCCGAAAGGCCGATGCGTCGGCCGCCGGAGCGTTGTGCGACTTTCGTCTTCCGGGTGCCCTCCGGCCCCGTCCGGGCGGCGAAGGTGCCGCCGAAGCGCCTTTCCCGTCTTTCGGCGCCTCCGCGCCGGCATGATCGCACGAAGGTATGTTTCCATAATTTTCGGTTAGGCATTTGACGACGGCCCGCAACTAGTTTACTTTGTAGCTATCTATGACCAGGGAGGCATGCATGCGGACCCTAAAGTTTTCCTCATATTTCCTGATTTTTGCGCTAATGATCGCGGCCGTCGGCTGCGCCACGAAACCCGCCCTTACCAGCAAGGAAGCCGCCCAAAGCACGGTCGTCGCCAGCGCGACCGGCCTGACGCCCACGGGCGACGCCCAGTTCAAGACCATCTCCTTCGCGATTTCCGTCGGAAATCCCGAGGCGGTCAAGTCCTGGACTCTCAAGATCGGCGACCAGAACACCGTCGTCAAGACGGTTTCCGGCACGGCCGCCGACGTGCCCTCCACCTTCTCCTGGGACGGCAAGAACGACTCGGGCGCGATGGCTCCCGAAGGCACCTACACCGCGATGCTATCCGTCGATTACGGCGACAAGTTCAACGCGGGTCAGGCGGCTTCCAAGAGCTTCATCCTCGACATCAATCCGCCGAGCGGAAGCTTCAGCCCCAATCCCGCGTATTTCACCTACGCGCCCGAAGGCGTCAAGGAACCGATTTCGGTCAACGTCACCGTCCAGCCGGCCCTCGCCAAGGTCGCGAGTTGGAGCATCGTCGTGACGGATCCCTCCGGCGCCACGATCAAGACGCTCTCGGCCGCCTGGCCCAAGTCCGAAGCCGGCTGGGACGGCAAGACCGATTCCGGCGCCATGATCCAGAAGGATGTCACCTATCCCGCGACGCTCACCATCAAGGATGAGTTCGGCAACGCGGGCACCTTCCAGGGCAGCTTCGCCATCGGCACCATGCCGGGCGCGGAGAACAGCACCGTCTCGACCAGGCGCCCGGGCTTCTCCCCGACGAGCGTCACCGTCAAGAACACCCTGGACATTCTCACCAGCGTCGGCTCCAAGACCAGCGTCAACACGTGGAAGGTGACGATCGTCGGCGTCGCCGACGGCAGCGTCGTCAAGACCTTCTCCGGTGGAGCGAGCGACGTTCCCGACTCGCTCACCTGGGACGGCAAGGATGCCTCCGGCGCCGTCCTTCCGCAGGGTCAGTACTACGCCGATCTCGCCGTCGACTACGGCAAAGCCTTCATGCCCACCGAGGTCAAGAGCTCCAACTTCTGGCTCGTCACCACTCCGCCCACGGGCACGGTGGCGGTCAATCCGGCCACGGCCTCGCTCGCCTCGGTCGGTCCCGCCAATCCCATAAACTTCACCGTCCAGGCCAAGTCGCAGTACGCCGACATCGCCAGCTGGACCCTGAGCGTGCTCGACCCCAAGGGCACCTCGGTCGCGATCTTCCAGGCCAACTGGCCTAAGAACACCGCCGCCTGGGACGGCAAGACCGTCGAGGGCGCCAGCATGGTCAGCGGCGCCACGTACACCGCCACCGCCAAGGTCCAGGACGTCTACGGCAACATCGGCACCCTCACCGGCACGTTCACCGCCTCGGGTCTGCCCGTCGCGCCCGAGGCCACGACGGTCACGCCCTCCGCGGCCGGCTTCGCCCCCGCCGGCGTCGTAGCGTCGATGAACACCATCAACCTGGCCGTCGCCGTGGGCGACGCGTCCTCCGTCTCCGACTGGAAGCTCGACCTCGTCAGCTCGGACTCCGTCGTCGCGAAGAGCTTCAGCGGCACGGCGAGCAACATTCCCAGCAGCCTCAGCTGGGACGGCAAGGGCGACGACGGCAACATGGCCCCCGAAGGGCCCTACACCGCCGTGCTCACGGTGGACTACGGTTCGACCTACGCGCCCGCGCGCGTCACCTCGTCGTCGTTCGTCCTCGACATTACGCCTCCGACGGGGAACATCGCGCTGTCCACCAAGCTCTTCGCGCCCGACGGACAGACCAGTAATCCGAACGCCACCGAGACCATCACGCTCACCGGCTCGTCCCAGTTCGCCCCGCTCGCCAGCTACACGGTCGACATCCTCGATCCGGCCGGCAACGAGTTCATGAACTTCAACGGGACCTGGCCCGCCGCGCCCATAGCCTGGGACGGCAAGGGCTCGAGCGGCGATCTCGTCCAATCGGCCTCCGATTACCCGGTCGTCGCCAAGATCCAGGATCAGTTCGGCAATGTCGGCACCGTCAAGAGCGTCATCTCCACCGACATCCTCGTCGAGAAGGTCGCCGACGGCTACAAGATTCGCGTGTCGAGCATCGTCTTCAAGCCCTTCACCGCCGACTACAAGGACGTCCCCGCGGACCGGGCGGCGCGCAACCTCGCCACCCTCGATCTGCTGGCCTCGAAGCTTTCCCGCTTCCCCGACTACAAGATCAAGCTCGAGGGACACGCGGTCATGATCTACTGGGACAACAAGGTGAAGGGGGCGGCCGAGCAGAAATACGTGCTCATTCCGCTCTCGAAGGCCAGGGCCGAGGCGATCAAGGCGGCGCTGGTCCGCAGAGGCATCGCGGCCGATCGCCTGTTCACCACCGGCGTCGGAGCCCTCGATCCGGTCGTTCCCAACAGCGATCTCGCGGAGCGCTGGAAGAACCGCCGCGTCGAGTTCTACCTGATGCAGCAGTAGCCTTCATGGGCGGGGCGACCCGCCTTCTTCGCGAGGGGCCGCCCGGGACTGAAGTCCCCGGGCGGCCCTTCCTTTCATGGACCGCGAACCGCGGCTCCGAGCGGCACGCCGCCGCAATCCTGTGTGACGATCATCACAGACTGCCGAGTCGCCGGCCCGTAATTTGTTATAACGTCGTTATCGGATGGATTCGGGAGGTAATGCATGAAACAGAACGAAGGGACCGTCGACCGCATCATTCGCGTCATCGTGGGAATCGTCGTGGCGATCATCGGGATCGTCTATCACAGCTGGTGGGGGCTGCTCGCCCTCATCCCGCTCCTGACCGCCGCCACGGGCGTATGCCTGCTCTATCTGCCCTTCCACATCTCGACCCGCGGGAAGGCCGCCGCAAAATAACCGGGCCGGCGGGGCGGAATTCCCCCGGCTCGGTCTCTCATCGCGGCGTCAGCAGCGCGTCCAGCCTGGTGAGGCCCTCGACCGCGCCCACGGCCAGGTGGATGCCGCCCAGGCTTTTCGTGAACTCGGTGACGGAGGGATCGATCTCGATGATCGTCCCTCCGTTCTTTTTCACGATGGCGGGCAGTCCGGCGGCGGGATAGACGACGCCGGCCGAGCCCACGATGAGGCACAGGTCGGCCGCCTCGGCGCCGGCCAGGGCCGCCCCATAGGCTTCGGAGGGAATGCCCTCGCCGAAGAACACGAAGTCGGGCTTGAGCACCCCGCCGCATCCGTCCGCGACCGGGGCCTCCGGAGGCCAGGAGCCGCAGCGTGGCGGTAGCTGCAGGGCGACTCCGGCGGCTATCTCCGACGGCGAGGCCCGGAAACGGCGGCCGCATCTCCCGCACACGAGGTCGGCCAGGCTGCCGTGAAATTCGACGACGCGCCTCGAGCCCGCCGCGCGGTGCAGCCCGTCGATGTTCTGGGTGACGAGCGAGGCGATCCGGCCCTCGGCCTCCCATTTGGCGAGCACGCGATGCGCGGCATTGGGCTCGGGCAAGGTCGAAGCCTCGTAGAACAGTCCGCGGATGGCCCGCCAGCTACCTTCCGGATCGCTCGTAAAGCGCGATATTTCGAGAATGCCCGGGTCCATGCGCTCCCATAGGCCGCCTTCGCCGCGGAAGACCGGAAGGCCGCTCTCCTTGGATATGCCCGCCCCCGTAAAGACGAAGAGCCGTCGACTGTCGCCGATCAGCCGGGCGGCGCGGAGGAGTTCGGCATCCGTCGCGCCGTCGAGTCCGCCTTTTCCCATCATGACCCCGAGTATGCCCCTCCGCCGCGCTTGAGAACAGCCTCCCGTCTTCGCGAGTGCGCCTCGGGCCGCCGCCGGCTACGAAAATCGACCAGAATATTGACTAGCCCGAAATCGGGCGTACACTGGCAACGAAGGAGATCGATGATGAAAAGACTCGGCAGCGTCGCCTTGGCGATCCTGGTGCTGGCGTTCGGCGCGGTTAACTTGGGCGCCCAGGCGGCTCCGGACTTCAGCCTCAACCTCATCCATGTCAACGACACGCATTCCCACTTCGATCCCGGCACCGTCAAGCTCAGCCTCGACCTGGGATCCGGCCTCGGCGAGAAACCCGTCTACGTGCAGATGGGCGGCTTCCCCGAGGCGGCCGCCGTCATCGGCAAGCTGCGCGCCGAAGACGGGAACAGCGTGGTCGTCCACGCCGGCGATTTCTTCCAGGGCACCCTGTACTTCACGAAGTACCAGGGCGACGCGGATGTCGCCTTCTGGAACCTCGTGGGCCTCGACGCCGCGACCCTCGGCAACCACGAGTTCGACAAGGGCGTTCCCCTGCTCAAGGACCACTTCCTTTCCAAAGTCAAGTTTCCGGTCGTCTCCTGCAACATCGACTTTTCCCGGGAACCGGCGCTTAAGGGCCTCGTCCCGCCCCCCTTCATCGTCAAGGTGATCGGCGGCCAGAAGATCGGCTTCATCGGCGCCACGACCACCGAGACCCCCTCGATCTCCAGCCCCGGACCCACGATCACGTTCCTCGACCCGGTAGCCCCCGTGCAGGAGGCGATCGACAGGCTGCACCGCGAGGGCGTGGACAAAATCATCCTCCTCTCGCACCTCGGCTATCCGGCCGACCTCGACCTCGCCGCCAAGGTCTCGGGCCTGAGCGTCATCGTCGGCGGCCACAGCCACACGCTGCTCGGCGACTGGAGCTCCATCGGCCTTCGCGCCGGCGGCCCCTACCCCAGTCTGGTCACCGACACGTCCGGAGCCAAGGTCCTCGTCCTCCAGGCCTGGTCCTGGGCCAGGGTCGTCGGCGACATCGAGCTCCGCTTCGACGGCCGTGGGCACGTAGTCTCCTGGACCGCGAAGCCCGTGGCCGTCGTCGGGAACACCTCTTTCCGCATCTACGATCTTCCGAACCCGGCAGGGGAACCCAAGCGGGTCCAGTTCGTCCAAGGCGCCTCTGGGCTTGAGATTTCCGAGTTCGACGGCAAGGCCTACGCTCCCGTCTCGGGCGAGCTGAGGGCCTTCTACGAGAAGGACTTCGACAGGCTCGAAAAGGCTCTCGCCGAGAATCCCGAAATAGCCCTCACCGCTCCCGACCCGCGGGCGGCCAAGCTCGCGGCCGGTTACGCCGCGGGGGTCAGGCAATTGCAGCACGAGGTAGCCACCCAGGCCGGCGAGGACCTTGCGCGCGGCCTCAATACCGGTCCCGGCCCCATCATCGCCGATGCGATGCGCCTCAAGACCGGCGCGCAGATAGCGATCACGAACGCGGGCGGCGTGCGCACCGACGTCCTCCAGGGTCCCCTCACCGTGGCTCAGGTCTACGAGATCATCCCCTTCGGCGATACCCTCGTCACCATGAAGCTCTCCGGCGCCCAGGTGATCTCCACCCTCGAGGACGCCGTGGACTTCGCCCTGGCCACCTACGGTCATTCCTTTCCCCGGAATCCTCTCACCTATGTCTCGGGAATCCGCTTCGACGTGAACCCGAACAATGCCAAGGGCAGCCGCGTGAGCGACGCCCAGGTGCTCACGAGCGAGGGCTCCTACGCCCCGCTCGAGAGCGCAGCCACCTACAGCGTGTGCGTCAATGACTTCATAGCAGCCGGCGGGGACAAGTACCGCACGCTCACGTCGGGCTCCGATCCCATCGACACCGGCTTCATCGACGCCGAAGTCCTTCTCGCGTATGCGAAGGACAAGGTGCTCATGAACGACAAGCCGCGGATCCGCATCGTCGAGTAGACTCGCGACGCACCGAGTTTGCAGGGCTCCCCGCTCCGATCAGGAACCGGGGAGCCCTTTTTCCCCCGCGGCGGGGCGTCTCCCGCATGGTGGTATGAAAATTGTGGACGATCCGAGACTCCTCCAGCCTACGGTAGCTTAGGCGCGGGCGGCCTTCTATCCCGTGTGGCGTCCACAAGCTTCATACCACTGCCAAGGAGTTGCTAAACCGGTTTATCTACGGTATAGTGCCTCCCGAGCCCTTCCAGGAGGCGCCGCATGCGCATGACTCGTTCGTCCGGAATACTCCTCCACCCCAGCTCATTGCCCGGCCCCTACGGCATAGGAGACTTCGGAAGCCCGGCTCGCGGCTTTCTCGAGCGCCTGGCCGAGGCGGGGCAGAGGCTTTGGCAGGTCCTTCCGCTCGGGCCCACCGGGTACGGCGACTCGCCCTACGCGCCCTTCTCGTCTTTCGCGGGGAATGAGCTGCTCATCAGCCCCGAAGCGCTCGAGCGCGAGGGCCTCCTCGACCGCCGGGATCTCGCGACGGCGGCGGCCTTCCCGGCCGCGACCGTCGACTACGGCGCCGTGATAGCCTGGAAACGCCCCCTCCTGGAGCGGGCGGCCTCGGCCTTCCTGGAGGGAGCCGGGCCCGGGCGCACAGCCGCCTTCGCCGCCTTTCGGAAGGCCCATGACTCGTGGCTGCCCGACTATTCCCTGTTTCGCGCGATCAAGGACGAGTACGACAAGCGGGCCCGGGACGAGGGCCGCGACGGCGCCCTCTGGAACAATTACTGGCCCGAGGCTTTGGCCCGCCGCGCTCCGGAGGCCCTCGCGGCGGCGAGGACTCGATTCGGCGCCGCGGCGAAGCGCTACGAGGTCCTGCAGTTTTTCTTCGACGAAGAGTGGCGCGGCCTCAAGGCCGCCGCGAATGCCCTCGGCATCGCCGTGGTCGGCGACATTCCGATCTTCGTCGCCCAGGACAGCGCCGAAGTCTGGTCCCGCCCCGAGCTCTTCGCCCTGGACGAGCGGGGTCGGCCGCTGGAAGTGGCCGGAGTCCCGCCCGATTACTTCAGCGCCGACGGGCAGCTCTGGGGCAATCCCCTGTACGAGTGGGAGGCCCACCGCCGCGAAGGCTTCGCCTGGTGGATAGACCGGCTCGAGGCGGCCCTGGAACGCTACGATGCGGTCCGGGTCGATCACTTCCGCGGGTTCCAGGCGTACTGGGCCGTGCCCGCGGGCGAAAAGACCGCCCGCCGCGGCCGCTGGCGCGCGGCTCCGGGCGCCGAGCTCTTCGCCGCGGTCGAAGCCCGCCTCGGCCCGAATCTGGCGATCGTGGCGGAGGACCTGGGCTTCATCACCGACGAGGTGCGGAGCTTGCGCGACGGCCTGGGTCTGCCCGGCATGCGCATCCTCCAGTTCGCCTTCGACGAGGCCGAAAGCGCGGTCGCCTTCGATCCCGCCAACGCCTTCCTCCCCCACAATTACGGCGAGCACTGCGTCGTCTATACCGGCACCCACGACAACGATACGGTCGCGGGCTGGCTCGCGCAGACTTCGGCGGCCGAACGCGACTACCTCGAGCGCTACCTGGGCTACTCCCCCGCCGATCCGGTCCGGGCTCTCATTCGGGAGGCGCTCAAGTCGGTAGCCGCCTGGGCGATCGTTCCGATGCAGGACCTCCTGGGCCTGGGCTCGGAGGCGCGCATGAACCGTCCTTCCACGCCGGGGGGCAACTGGACCTGGCGCCTGGCCGAAGGGGCCTTCAGCTCCCGCCTCGCGGCGGAGCTTCGCGCGGCCAGCCGACTCTACGGCCGCAATCTCTGAGGCCGCATATCTCCGCTCCCGCGGTTGAGGCCCCTCCCGTTATCGGGGCGCTTCCGCTATAGTTGCCCCCATGTCGTCGCTGCTCCTCGCGCTGGCTCTGGCCGCCCTCCCCGCGGTCGTGCTGATCTGGTACTTCTACCACCTCGACAAGGCCCGCTCCGAGCCGATCGGCCTCATCCTAAGAAGCGTCCTCTACGGATTTGCGGCCGTCATCCCGGCGGCGGGCATAGAGTTCGGCATCGGGGCCCTCGTCCCTCCGCCGGCAGGCGCGCTCGGCATCCTCTTCGAGGCTTTCGTCATGGCCGGTCTCGTCGAGGAATCGGTCAAGCTCTACTTCGTCCGTCGCTACATTTTCCATAGGCCGGAGTTCAACGAGAGGACCGACGGCATCATCTACGCGATCTGCGTGAGCCTGGGCTTCGCCTTCATCGAGAACTTCATCTATGGACACGATGCGCCGAGCATCCTCTTCGTCCGCGCCTTCACCGCGGTGCCGGGGCATGCGGTGTTCTCCGGGGTCATGGGCTACTACGTGGGCATGGCCAAGCTCGAGGAGGGCCGGGCGGGCGCCTGGAAGCGGGGGCTCTTCTGGGCGGTGATCCTCCACGGCCTCTACGACGCCCTCCTCATGGCCGGGGGGGCGGTGAGCTATCTGGTCATTCCCCTCCTCATTTTCGGCTGGCGCCTGCTCAAGCGCCTCTTCGCGAAGGCCCAGGCCGCCGACTTCGAGCGATTCGGGGGCGGCCGAAACTCGTAGGCGGTCGCGGGGAAAGGCCCTGAGAGCGCCGCCGACAACGGCCCTCGACTTACCAAAAACTCTCCGATCCGATAGTATACGCCGTGCTGTTTCATTTGGAGATCACATGAGCATCCGCCTCATCGCGGCCGCCCTGCTCGCGGCGGTCCTTATCGTTCCTCAGCGGGCGAGCTGGGCGGCCGGCGCCGACGCCAGCCAGGCCCAGGGCGCCCCCGCCGATTCGTCCCCGGCCTTCGTCGGATCGACCCCTGCCGACTTCCTGGCCGGCTTCGACACGGGGCTCTACCGCATCGAAAACGGCCAAACGGCCGTCCCCATCTGGCTCGACGGGGAAGTGAGCAAGATTTTCCGTCAGAGCGACGGCTGGCTCTTCCTCACCTCCCGCGGGGTCATGTTCTCGAGCGATCTCGGTGTCTTCGAAGACCGCTCCGCGGGCATACCGGTCAAGACCTACAAGAACTTCGTGAACGGCCAGAAAAGCTTCACGACCGAGGTCCAAAATATCGAGGACCTCGCCGTGGAAAGCGCGGACTCGCCTATCCTGGCCGCGTGCACCAAGGATGCCGTCTACATTTCCAAGGACGAGGGCCGCAGCTGGACAGGTCTCGGCACACCGGTACCCTACGAGGTGGGCCTTACGGCGGTCGCCTTGGCGCCCTACCCCGGCACGAGCGAAAGCGCCGTCTGGGTCTCGCATCCGATCAAGGGAGTCTTCGTCAAGCGCCTTTCGGGCGGCCCCTGGACCCCCTTCGACAAGGGACTGGCGACCACCGGCGGCATGACGAGCGTCGAGGAAGTGGCCGACATGTTGCCTACCGCTTCGGGCATGTGGGCCTCCAACAGCTTCCTGCCGCGCATCTACCATTGGGACGCGGCCCGGAAGGCCTTCTCCGTGGCATGGAAGGAGAACGCCGATTTCGGCTGCGCCGAATCGCTGGATCAGCTGCCCGACGGTTCGTTGCGCTTCGTGACCGAAGGAGGCGTGCGCCGCCTGGCTCCCGGATCGGCGACGTCCGAGGCGGATCCGGCGGCCATGGCGGTGCTGCGCGCCGCTCTGGGCGCCAAGAAGGATGCGCAGCTTCTGTCGCTGTCCTGGAAAGAGGACGGCAGGCGCTCGAACCTGTCGCAGCTCTGGCTCGTCGACTTCCGGAATCGCAAGCCCTATCGAGCCGAGGCCGAGAACTGCCAAGGGCTCTACCTTCAGACGGGATTCGTCGTCAACCCGACGACGCGGGCCAAGTACGACAAGTTCATGGATAACCGGCGGCTCGACGCCGTGGTCGTCGACATGAAGGACGACTTCGGAAGACTGCGCTTCGAGCCGAGAGATCCTGCGATCCGCAGGATCGGCAAGGTCTCCAACCCGCTGGACATCGAGTCCTTCGTCGCGCAATGGAAGGCCAAGGGCCGCTACCTCATCGCGCGGATCCCGGTGTTCAAGGACGAGGTGGCCTACGAGCACGACGGCTGCAAGTACGCCATCTGGGACTCCAAGACGAACGAGCCCTGGCGCGGCACGATCACGAGGAGGCTGCCGCCCCCGCCGGTCCAAGCCGCGCCCGCGCCCGGCGGCACCGGCCCGGACCTCGCAGACCTGCCGGCGCCGGCGCCGCCTGCCGCCCCCCAGTACGAGACGACCGACATGAAGGAGTATTGGGTCGATCCGTATTGCGAGGACATCTGGGCCTACAATGTCGCCATCGCGAACGAGGTCCTCTCGCGCGGTTTCGACGAGGTACAGTTCGACTATATCCGCTTCCCGACCGACGGCCAGAACCTCCGCGACGCCAGCTACCGCTGGAAGGATCCCGGCATGGACCAGGAGAGCGCGATCATCTCCTTCCTCCGATACGCACGGGCGAACATCAAGGCGCCGATCAGCATCGACATCTACGGGGCCAACGGCTGGTATCGCTCGGGCGTGCGCACCGGGCAGGATGTCGAGCTCCTGTCCAAGTACGTCGACGTCATCTGCCCCATGTTCTACCCCTCGCACTTCGAGCAGGATTTTCTGGCCCAGCCGCCAGCGATCGAGCGCCCCTACCGCATCTACCAGATCGGCTCGATGCGGACCTACTTCATAGCCCACAAGCGCGTCGTCGTGCGCCCCTACGTCCAGGCCTTCTGGATGAACGTGCGCTACGACCGGACCTACTACAATCCCGGCTACGTCAAGCTCGAGGTGGCCGGCGTGCGCGACTCGCTCAATCTGGGCATGACGTTCTGGAACAATTCGGGCCGCTACGACGACATCCCCGTCCTGGACCTCGACCCGAACGGACGGCTCATGAGCGACGCGGCCTCGGCCGGCGCCGACTCCTCGAGCGTCCTGAACTAGGGCGGGAGGCCGCCGGCCTTAGCGTGCTGTCAGATTCGCTTCCCTCGACCTGCAGTCCCGCCGAGCCCCGCCCCGCATGGCCGGGGGCGTGGCGGGGCTCAGGCATTCCGTATCTGACAGCGCGCTAGAAGCCGAGGCTCTCGCCCACGACGATGACGGTGAAGTCCGAGAGGCTCGGCCGACGGCGCAGGATCTGGTAGGCGCGGCAGATCCTCGTCTCGCCGGAGCAGTCCTGGCAGGTGCCCGCCTTCACGCAGGGGTTGGGCCGGTCGAGGCGCCGGTTGTTCATGGGCGCCGCGTAGGTCTCGATCCGCGCCAGGGCCTCGTCGAGATCGCGCACGATCTTGTTCGCCCCGACGACGACCACGGTCTTGCGAGGGCCGAAGGTGAGAGCCGCGACGCGGTTGCCGTTGCCGTCCACGTTGACTATGTCGCCCTCGAGCGTCACCGCGTTCGAACCCGACAGGAACAGGTCGCAGGTCAGCTGAGCCCGCAGGATCTCGAGCTTGCGCGCCTGATCCAGAGCCGGCGCGTTGTGGTCGAGGATGACCGCCCCGAGCTCCTTGACCTTCTCGTGCGCGCCCAGGGCCCGGAGGGTCATCGAACCGCCGAAGCCCACGCTCATGCCCGGCTTGACGAACGACGCGACCACGGCCAGAGCCTCGGCCGAACCCGCCGCGTAGCGGGCGTCGAAGCCATTTCTCTTGAGAGCCTCGCAGGCGGCCTTGCCCAGAGTTTCGTAGTGCCATTGCTCGACAGCGCCCATATGTTCCTCCCGATGTCGTGGTGAAGAGCGATGATAGGTCGAGGCGGCGCCGGCTGTAAAGCGGGAATGGGGGACGCGCCTTGGCGAGGCGAGGCGAGGCGAGGCGAGGCAGGGCGAGGCACAGCGCGCGGGGCCGCCTATCCTCGAATTCCACTCGACAATCGCCCTGCCGGGCGCACACAAAGAAAAGGCCCCGCATTGCTGCGGAGCCTTAACTTTAGGCCTCATCGGGGTTTGCCCCGATTCGAGTAGAACTCAGATGTATCACGGAAGCCTATAGCAGGGGCAGGACTCGAACCTGTATACATATTTTAATTTATTATATAGTATAGATTTATTTTGTATTATTGAGTTATGCCTACACCAGGTCTACAATCTGGATAGACTATCGGCTCCTGCCATAACAAGAAGCGGGAAAAGCTATCGGGAGGGAAATAGAGAGACATAACCAAAACCTTCAGACTCGTCCGCTCTGCTTTGGGGAGCGATGCTCGGTAAAAAAGCATAAGAAGTCCAGTTGCGGCCGTTCGGTTGGGACCAAACCACACCGCTGCACTGGAGCTCGGCGTGGAGATGGAGCTCCCGCGGACAGATTGCGATGGCGCGGAGATTGCGCCGCGACTCCAGATGGCCGGTCACCTGCGCTCCTCTGGGGTTCAGGCGCCGAGGGCGGAGAAGACCGGGGAGGAGGCCTAGAGGCTCGGGTACACGCACTCCCATAGCCGGTCCTTGTCCGGCCAGAGGATGCAGGTAGGCTTAGCCTGGACGGCGCTATCGTAGCATGCCTGGGCCCTGATCGAGGAAAGAAGAGCATCCTTACAGGTCATATACTCTCCGTAGTAGACGGACAACACTGCTACCCTCGATGCGGACGGGAAGACTGAGATTCCTTCCGATCGTGGGCCAATCGATCGCGCCGGCCGAGAAGAGCTCAATAATGGCAGACATCGCGCCGCGAAGCGCCTGCGGCAAGGGAACCGACTCGTCGCCGGTCAGTATCAGGGCAAGGCGGGCGATATCGTTCTTATGCTTCGCGATATCGCTGGCATCCACATTCTCGCCAGCGTCGCGTCGGGATTGGAGGTCGAGGCAGGCCATCGCCTTGAGGGGGATGAGCCCCTCGGGGCGAAGAAGCTCGATTCCATCCTCGCGCGATCTGTGCTCCAGGATGAAGCGATATGCCTCGTCGTCGAGAAGGATTGCCGAGAGGCTCGAGAATTCGCCTTCGACCGGTATCGGGACTAAATGGCTTCCAGGATGGAAAGGAATACTATCCGGACGGCGGGCAAAGAGTTCGAGCATGGCAGGATATATGGTCTCGGCGGGTCTGGAGAAACGATAGAACCGCCGCGCACCACCCGACACCTCGGCTCTCTCGTACCGTCCCGAGCGGATGAAATCCCAGAAACGCTGCACGAAGAAGGCGTCGACCGCCTCGACGACAAGGACGAGGTCAAGATCCTTGGTCGCCCGGGCATGGAGGGCCGCCTTCGTGAGCCAGATATCGCAGGCCGCTCCCCCGATGAGGACAGATCGATCCTCATATCCCGCGAAAAAGCGGGAAAACAGCTCAAGCCCGGTCACCATTACAGGATCCCCTTAAGGAGTCCGTCGAGGGCTTTCTGCACGCGCTCGTCGCCATCCGTCTGGAGGCTCAGGTAGAGCGAGAAAGGGTCGACGGTCTTGGGGTAGAACTCGCAATGGGGTTCATACGCCCAGAGTTCAAGCTCAACGGATTGCCCATCTTCGTGAAAGTCCTTGTGAACACTCGCCGGGTATTTATCGTGGAAGTCAGAACGCGCCGCGGCCCTGCATTCCAGCCCTCCCCCATGAAGGGACGTCAGGGCGGACAAGGCCGTCGTACCGGCAAGCGGCCACTCTTTCATAGCAGGCAGGCAGGGCCAGGTGAGCCGTTCCTTGACCGGAGTCCGCAAAAATGGCAATGCGGCCTTCCAAAGCTCGACCTTCGACCTTCCGAAGATGAGCGGCTTGGTCTTCCCTTTGTTGGTTCCTGCAAGCTCAAGGTCGATTAGTTCATCGAGCGCACGGCTCATGGAGATGGGGCTGTAGCCGACGAGTTTCGAGAGTTCGCGCACCGCCCTGCCCTCGATGGCAGGATCAATGAGCCACCGAATAAGGAGAACCTGGGCGGGCCAGGAAAGAAGCTCAGGCTTTCCCCGAGCCTTTGCGAATTGCTCGCGGAGATCGATGAGAAGGGTCGGCAGGTAAAGCTGGGTCCCCGGAACGGCGAAGGATATCCGAGCCTCGATAAGGCGCTTGCGGTTCCGGGAATCGAGCGCCGGGAATACAAAGACCACCTCGCTCCCCGCTGCCTTCCTGAGACGAACCTCGTGTTCGGCAAGTTGAGCGGGCGCCGGAATCATGTCACCGCGCAGGAAACAGAACAGCAAAGACCGATTGTGCAGGTTGGCTATCCGGTAGTCGTATAGTTCAGCCAGGTAGAAAGGCAGGCCTCGGGGCACATAAGTAGCTAGCTCGAGCGCAACACCGAGGAGGCTTCGTATATAGGCGCGAAATTCATCGACGAGCATGCCATGTCCCCATCCGTACCATGATCCTGCATTGTACCATAATTTACGGTACGATGCAATTTTTATGGTATTTTATTCATGATAAATAACATACAAACTCAGGAAACACTCGCTTCATCGACTCTGCCTTCTCCTTGTATAAGCGATAGGCCTCTTCGGTCTGGGCCGGATCCTGGATGTTCTCCACGTTTTTCTGGAGGGCGATGCGGTACGCCTTGGCTTTCGGCAGCTCCTGCCAATCCATCTCGAAGCCAAGCTGGGACTCGACCTACACGCGCCCGCGCGGGGCGCGACTCGCCGATAACCGGCCTCGTCCCAATGTTGGATTGTTTCAATCCGCGCGCCCGCGCGGGGCGCAACTTGAGAATAAAAGGACGCACTAATGGCACAGATGGTTTCAATCCGCGCGCCCGCAATTCCCCCGCAGGTTCTACAACAGCGGATTTATGCCTCCCTCGCTACATGCTTGATTCTGATTATGCTTTTGCTGTGCTGCTATGGGATATATTCTTCGCTTGCCAGCCTAACGATCGACTCCACCCAGTATCCCGAGCTCTCAATGGGCCGGCTAGCTCTTCCATTCTCTCGACGTTGACGTAAAGCGCGCCCATGTCGTCCTCGATCCGGCCACGGATCAAGAACGGCTTCGTCTCGTAGAGGAGGTGGCGGTAGCGGCCGAAAGCCTCGGGGAAGAAGACCGTCTCGTAGATCGCCGTCTCGTCCTCGAAACTGACGAAGGACATGGGGCGGCCCTCGGCGGTGAGGACCTCCTTCTGAGTCACGGGCCAGCCGAGGAGGCGAACACTTTGGCCTCGGAGCTCGCCGATGTCTCTCGCCAGGCTCCGCTCGAGGGCGTCGATCTCCCGCTTCCAGAGCGCGAGGGGGTGATCGTCCCGAAGGAAGCCCAGGCGATCATACTCGTCGCGCCGCTCCTGGGCGCGACGCCTCGCGCTCTCGGCAGCACTGGCACCCTCGCCCGATCTGGGCATCTCACGTCCCTTCCGCGAGGCCTGCTCCTTCGCCGCGAAGAGCTCGAGCTGAGGCGATCCGCCCCCGCCACCCGGCCGTCCGAGGAGGAGCCGGACCTGGCGCCCGCGATCCCCCTCAGGATCAAGGCCGTCGAAGGCCCCGGAGGCGACGAGAGCCACGAGGTCGTCGCGCGCCAGATCGAGGCGCCGGGAGAAGTCCTCGAGCGAGGCGAAGGAGCCGCGGGCCTCGCGCTCGGCGAGAAGGTCGTCGACCGCCGCGGAGGACAGGCCCGAGATCGCCATGAGGCCCACGACGACTGTGCCGTCGCGGCCGTGGTACCTGAGCCTGCTCGAATTGACGTCTGGGCCGACGACCCGCAGCCCCATCCTCCTCGCCTCGCTGACATAGGCCTGGGAGGTGTAGTAGCCGCCGCCGTTCGAGAGTACGGCGGCCATGAAGGCCGCGGGGTGGTGAGCGCGCAGGTAGGCCGACTGGAAGGACACCATCGCGTAGGAGGCCGAATGCGGTTTGCAGAAGGAGAAGCCCTCGAAGGAGAGAATCATCTCCCATACCTGTCGGATTACGTCATCGGCGATGTCGCGCGCCCTACAGCCCCGGAAGAACTTCTCCTCGTAGGCCACGACTCGCTTCGCCGCGTCCTTCTTGGACAGGATCTTGCGGAGCTTGTCCGCGTCGGCGTCGTCGAAGCCGGCGAGGGCGATCGCGGTCTTCGAGACGTCCTCCTGATAGCAGAGGATGCCGTAGGTCTCGCCGAAGATGTCCTCGAGGATAGGGTGGAGGGGATCGTATTTCCCCCCCCTGAGCCGCCTGACGTACTCGTCGATGAAGTTGTTCGCCGCGGGGCGGATGATCGAGGAGTGGATGACAACATGCGCGAAATCGCCCCGCCCGGCCTTCTTCTGGAGCTGCCGCATGGCCGGGGACTCGATATAGAACACGCCCATCGAGTCCCCTCGGGCGAGCATCTCCACAGTGGCAGCGTCGTCGATGGGGTTCCAGGAGAAGGGCTCGATGACGGTGCCCTCCTTGGCCAGGTTGGCCAAGGCGTCGCGTACTACGGCGAGGGAGCGGTTGCCGAGGAGGTCGATCTTGACGAGCCCCGCGGCCTCGGTTCCGTCCTTCTCCCAGGCGAGGAGGGGATAGCCTTCGGCGGAGCGCTCCACCGGGGCATAGCGACAGATGGGTCCCGGGGCGATGACGAGGCCGCCGCAGTGCATGCCGAGTTCGCGGGGGAGGCCTACGAGCCTGCGGGCCACGCCGATGACCTCAGCCCAGAGCGGGTCGGCGAGGACAGCCTCGCGCTCCCCCAGGCGGAAGAAGCGGTGCTCGAAAGCGGCGATCTCGCCGTCGGGAAGCCCGTAGGCCTTGGCGGTTTCGCGGAGCGCCGAGCGTGGACGGAAGCTGTTGTGGTTCGCGACGCGGGCGCAGCGGTCCGCTCCGAAGCGCTCGATCACCGCCCTGATGATCCCGTCGCGCTCGTCCCAGGCGAAGTCGATGTCGATGTCGGGCGGATCGGGCCTCGCCGGGCTCAGGAAACGCTGGAAATACAGGTTGTGCCGGATCGGGTCGACGTTGGTGATGCCGAGGCAGTAGGAGACGATGCTCGCCGCCCCGGAGCCGCGGCCGCAGGTGCGAGAGGCCAGGGCCACGATATCGGCGACGACGAGAAAGTAGTCGGTGAAGCGCTTGCGCGCGATGATGTCAAGCTCGAACTCGATGCGCTCCGCGACCTCTCGTTCGTAGTCCTCGCCGTAGCGCCGAGACGCGCCCTCATAGACCTTCGAGCGGAGGAGCTCCTCGCTCGTCTGCCCGGCGGGGGGCGCGTAGGAGGGGAATACGAAGCCGTCGAAGATCCGGTCGAAGCGGCAGAGCTCGGCGACTTCCTCGGCCCCGCGCAGTGCCTCGGGATAGGAGGCGAAGAGGCGCGGGGCCTCTCCGGGGCCGAAGAGGAGGGCTCCGGGACTCTCGCAGTCGGCCTCGGCGAGGCGGCCCAGGGTGCTGTTCCCGGCGATCGCGCGGAGGACGCGGTGCACTTGCAGGTCGCCCTCCTCCAGGAAGGTGACGTCGCCGAGGGCGAGGAGCGGGAGGCCGAGGCGCCTGGCCGCGCTGAGGCAGCGAAGGGAACGAGGTGTCACGGCCGCGTAGAGCCGCTCGACCTGTCCCGCGAGGCCGCCGAGGAGCTCAGGCTCGTCGCTCGCGAGGACGAGGCCGGCGCTCCGCCGCGCATCGTCCCCGGCGAAGGCTTGGCGAAGCGAGAACCTCCTCCCCTCGCGTCTCTTGGCGGCGCCGAGGCTGAGGAGCTCGCAGAGCTTGACGAAGCCCTCGCGGTTTCGGACGAGCGCGAGGAGGCGGCCCTCGAGCCCGCGCAGCTCGGCTCCGATGATGGGCCGCAGTCCCGCCTCCGAGGCCGCCTCGATGAAGGCGTGCACCCCGTAGAGGCTGTCGATGTCGGTCATCGCGAGGCTACGGTAGCCGAGCTCCTTGGCCCGAGCGACGATCTCCTCCGGCCCCCGCGTCCCATAGAGGAGGGAGTAGGAGGAGCGGACCTGGAGCTGGCTAAACACGGCTGTACGCCGCCTTCCCGAGCGCGGCGCAGCGGCCGAGCTTGTCCGCTCCGAAGCGCAGCCGGGTCGCGTCTACCGCGCGCTGGAAGCGCTCGGCCCTCGTGGGTTCGGGCGGCGCGAAGAGGTCGATCTGGGAGCTCGTGGGCGAGAGCTTCGAAAGGAAAAGGCGGAGTGCGCGGACGCGGACGCGCCGCTCGCCGGAGAGCGCGAGCGCAGCGTCGGCCACCTTCACGAGCTCGGCCTCGCCCGAAAGCGGGCGGGTGGTGGAGCGCGAGGCCTGAGCCTCATAGCCGTCGGTATAGGTCACCCGGAGCGAGAGCCGTCCGGCGGCGAGGGCGCTCGTCCTGAGCTCGAGCCCGGCCTCCTCGACGAGGCGCAGGAGGGCCGCGCGGATCTCGAAGACATCGAGCACGTCGGACTCGAAGCGAAGCTCGCGCGCGATGACGCGCTCCTTGAGGCGGCCATCCGCGACCGCCCGTGCGTCCAGCCCCCGCGCCGCGTCCCTCAGGGCAGGTCCGCCCGAGCCGAAGATGGCGCGGCACTCGTCCTCGCCAACCTCCGCGAGCTGGCCTATCTCCCGCATCCCCAGAGCGCGGAGGATGCGCTGGATCTTGAGCCCCACCCCCGGCAGAAGCTCGATGTCCTGGGGGGCGAGGAAGGCCGCCTCGTCGCCCTCTCGGACGAGGGCCAGGCCATCGGGTCGCAGGCTCCGCGTCCCGACCTTGGCCACGAGCTTGTTCCGGGCCAGGCCGACCGTCGGCTCGAGCCCCGCCGCGGCGCGGATCTCGTTCTTGATCCGCGCCGCGCTGTCGATGTACTCGCCGAAGAGCCGCCTCGTGCCGCCGAGGTCGAGGTAAAGGTGGCCGCCCGAGTCGTTCTCAACGAGAGGAGCGTAGCGAGCGCATATCGCGGCTAGGAGGGCGTTCGCGCCGCGGTAGGCCTCGAACGAGGGCGGCACGACCGAGAGGCCTCGAAGCCGCGTCCGGGCGGCGTCGAGGCCCATCCCGATTCTGATGCCCTCCTTGATCGCCTTCGGCGAGGCGTCCAGGACGAGGGCGCGGCTCGCCCCCGGAAAGCCTACGACGAAGACCTCGCCCCGGAGGGCGGAGTCGCGGAGCGCCTCCACCGCCGCCATGAAGCCCACGACGTTGATGTGGACGACGGAGGCCTCCATCCTCACGGCGAAGCCCCTGAGTCCGCGAGGAGCTCCTTGAGCATGGCCGCATTTTGGGCCGCCTGGCCGCGAAAGTGGTTGTTGAAGTAGATGAGGAGGAGGGCGGCCTTGCTCGCGATGCTCTTGACCCGCTCGACCCAGGAGCCGAGCTCCTCGGGGCTGTAGAGGTAATCGTAGCGCGTCGCGGCGTCGCCGCTCCGCCAGGTCCCCGCGTTGCGGCCGTGGAACCGGATGTAGCCGACAGGAGAGGTGACGAGGTCCACGGCCGGCGGCAGTCCAGGGAGCTCAGGCACGTCCATGGAGGCGAGGCCGACGCCCCGCTCGCGGAGGGCGTCGAAGACCCGGTTGTTGTACCAGGCGATATTCCGGAACTCCGCGACCACCGGCAGCCCACCCAGCTCTCGTAGGAGCTCGTCGAGGTAGCGGCGGCGCTCAGGCTCGTAGGCGAAGGAAGGCGGGAACTCGAGTAAGACGGCCCCGAGCCGCCCCGAGGAAAGGAGGGGCTCAAGGGCCGCGCGGTACTGGCCGAGGCTCTCCCTCCAGCTCGCGGGATCGATCTCGTGGGTGAAGCTGCGATTGCCCTTGATCGAGAGGAGGCAGCGGGCGCCCGAAGCCTCCAGGAGCCTCGACAGCTGCTCGGCGCGGGGCATCCCGTAGTAGCTGAAGTTGAGCTCCACGGTGTTGAAGCGCTCGGCGTAGAACGAGAGGAAGTTCTTCCGGCTGAGATCCGGGGGATAAAACGAGGCCTTCCACTCGGGATAGTCGTAGCCCGAAGTGCCGACGCGGATTTCGCAGGGCCGGGACTCAATCATGCCTCAAATATGCTACACGGATGTTAAGTATTCAAGAGCAAGCGCAAACGCCCTAATCGACACATTCTTGACATCTAAGTTCTTGCTCTGTCATGAGAAGAGCCATATCTTTATCGTCATGGAGAACATTCGCCTCGGCACCTGCTCGTGGAAGTACCCCTCCTGGGCCGGGCTCGTCTACTCAAGCCCCGAGCCGGCAAGCTATCTTGAGGAGTACGCGCGCAGGTACCGGACCGTCGAGGTCGACCAGTGGTTCTGGTCCCTGGGCAAGGAGAGCGCCGCTCTGCCGCGCCGCGAGGTCGTCACGGAGTACGACGCCTCCACCCCTCCCGACTTCCGCTTTACCGTCAAGTGCCCCAACGCGCTCACCCTCACCCACCACGATGCGCGCAAAGGCGAGGCGATGCGGCCCAACGAGCGCTTCCTCGATCCCGAGCTGTTCCTCCGGTTCCTCGACGCCCTCTCCGCCCTGGTGCCGAAGATCGGTCTCTTCATCTTCCAGTTCTCCTACCTGAACCGCGAGAAGATGCCGTCGAAGGCAGCCTTCTTCGATCAGCTGGGCGCCTTCCTCGAAACGCTCCCCGCCGACCTGCCCTACGCCGTGGAGCTGCGGAACCCGGGCTGGCTCGACGGCGGCTTCTTCGACTTCCTAGCCGAGCGCGGGGTCGCCCCTGCCATCCTCCAGGGCTACTGGATGGACGACGCGGCGGCGAAGCTCGACCGCTTCGCGGACAAGATAGGCCCCCGGCTCTGCCTGCGGCTCCATGGGGAGGATCGCGAGGGGATGGAGGAGAGAACGGGCGAGTCCTGGAACAAGATCATCCGGCCGAAGGACGAGGAGCTCGGGCGCCTGGCCGTCTCCATCACGAGGCTCTTCGGCAAGGATATCTACATCAACGTGAACAACCACTACGAGGGGTCGGCGCCCCGGACCATCGAGAAGCTCGAGGCTCTGCTACGGCCCGAGCAAGAGTAAGCACCGCTGTGATATGGACTGGAGCACGTATCCTCGTGCAGCTTCGGCGGTGGATGGACTCGACGAGCGCCGATCCTGCCTCGATTCCGGGGCTTGGCGAAGAGCCTAGCCTTTACCCGTTTCCGTTGCATTTGGCTCCGCTTGGCAGTAAACCTATATCATGACCAAGATCGGGGAGCAGGCTCACCGGTTCCCGCGGCTGGCCCCGCTCCTGGCGGACCATCCTTATCTGCGCCAGGCCCGCGTCCTCGCCGTCGCCAGGAGCCACTACTTTCTCTACCAGCACGAAGAGAGCGGGCTTGAGCATTACCTGATCGTCCGGGCGAGCGCAGAGGGCTGCGAGATCAAGGTTTCCTTGAAGGACAATCGGCGAAGGGACCTGTCAGAGCTCTTGGAGTTTCTCTGAAAATCCCGCGTCCCGCCGGAGCTGTCCTACCTCTTCTTTCGCCTCAGCTTCTCTCTGCTCACTGAATTGATCAAGCCGGCGATCCCTTCCTTCAGCTCCTCCGAGAACCGCGTGAGGAGCTCCTCGCGGTTGAAGACCTCTACGTCCCCGTCTTCGAGGAGGAGCTGGTAGGGCTTGATGCATAAGGCCCGCGAGAGCTGGAGCATCGTTTCGGACGACGGGAACCTCCGCTCGATCTTATGCGAGGTGATGTACTTCGGCGTCAGGTCGCACCTCTCCGCCAGCTGCTCCTGCGTCAGGCCTAACCGTTTTCAGTACAGCTTCAGGTTTCCGATGAGGATCTCCTGCACTCGGTTCATCTCTACCCTCATGGCAAGGCTGGATGAACCCTGTCCCGCGGCCGTGCTCCTAACAACTCACTTTTAGTACACCGATACTCTCCTTTAGTACCTTCCCGGCGACGGGTTCTTGCCTTGAGATGCGATGAGCGCCCCCAGCAGCGCACCCGCATGGGCGAAGGGCGCGATTTCAAAGGATCTCAGGTGACGGATATGACGGACTTCAAGATCGACGGCAGCGCCCTTAAAGACCGGCATGGGCGCAAGTCACAATGGGACGCACTGAAAGCAAAGAAACACCCCCACACGCGTGGGGAAGACTCCCCGCCGAGGGTGATAATTGAATCACCGTCGGAAACACCCCCACACGCGTGGGGAAGACCGTCCGCAGCCGAGCGTCGTCGAGGACGTCGAGGAAACACCCCCACACGCGTGGGGAAGACGCGCGGAGGCCCGCCGCGCAATCGGGCTAGAGAGAAACACCCCCACACGCGTGGGGAAGACTCCCTCTCGGCGAGGACGGCCTCGATGGCCTCAGAAACACCCCCACACGCGTGGGGAAGACTGATACCGCTCGCACAATTCGGCGATAGGGGAAGAAACACCCCCACACGCGTGGGGAAGACTGGACCAACGTCACGAGCGAGGTAGCCGGACGGGAAACACCCCCACACGCGTGGGGAAGACCCCTTGCCGAGACCCGAATAGATGCCGTCGCAGGAAACACCCCCACACGCGTGGGGAAGACTTGAGCTCATCGAACACGACGCCGAGCTCGTCGGAAACACCCCCACACGCGTGGGGAAGACTTCATGGGCTTCGCGGACGGGGAGAGCGTAGCGGAAGCAACGACAGACGATTGCGGTAGACGCCTTGTCATTAAAAA
>JAJXZP010000134.1 GCA_021779995.1 bacterium
CGGAAGCCCGATCGCGCCGAGGGCCAGATAGACCACGACGGCTATCACGGCCCAGGCGGGCTCGAGCACCAGGGCGGCCAGGAAGATGAAGAAGTTCTGCAGCACGATGGGGACGGGCGAGAACGGAAGCGGAACCGCGATGAAGGCCCCGGCCGAGATGAGAGCGGCGAAGAGACAGGCCAAGACGGGTTTTGCGAGCGAGCGGTGGGTTTGCACGCGCCGGATGGTAGCCGATGGAAGGAGGAGGGTCAACGGCCGGCGCGGGGCGGCGGTGGCGCTGCCGCCCTTGCAACATCGCAGGCCCGCGGGTCAGCCGCCGGCGCGGGGCGGCGGTTCAGTCCTTCCGGAAATGGCAGCCGATCGAGCGCTCGTCGTGCATGGCGGCGGCCACCACGATCTGGGCGGTGACGACGCCGTTGCGCAGCTCGATGATGTCGCGGTCGAGGGCCGCCTCCTTGTAGAACTTCGTGATCCGGTGCGCGTGGTAGTTGAGGTCGGCGTTCGCGCGCTCCAGGCCCTTGCGCGTGCGGACGATGCCCGCGTGGTTCCACATGGTCATCTTGATCGTGTTCCAGTCCTGGTAGATCAGGGTTTGCTCGAAGCGTTCTGCCGCCGCCGGGCTCTTCCAGTCCGGGATGTCCTCGAAGCGCGAGCGCGCGATGGATTGCCGCCGCGCCGCTATGTGGAGGGCGGCCCGTTTGCCCCAGAGCAGCCCCTCCAGGAGGGAGGTCGAGGCGAGGCGGTTGGCGCCGTGCAGCCCGGTGCAGGAGACCTCGCCGACGGCGTAGAGGCGCTCGATCGAGCTGCGGCCGTGCTCGTCGACCTTGATCCCTCCGCAGAAATAGTGGGCGGCGGGCACGACCGGTATCGGCTCGGCCGTGATGTCGATGCCGCCCGAGAGGCAGATTTCGTAGATCCGGGGGAAGCGCTCGCGGATGGGCCTGCGCCCTGTGTAGTGCCCGGCCAGGTCCAGGAGCATGTAGTCCGAGCCCTGCGCGGCCATCTCCTCGTAGATCGCGCGGGTGACGACGTCGCGCGGGGCGAGCTCTTCCTGCTCCGAGTAGCGGTGCATGAAGCGCCGGCCCTTCCGGTCGACGAGCCTGGCCCCCTCGCCGCGCAGCGACTCCGAGATCAGGAAGCGCCTGATGTCCTTGTGGTAGAGGGCGGTGGGATGGAACTGGACGAACTCCGCGTTGATGATGTCGGCGCCGGCCCGGTGGGCCATCGAGATCCCGTCGCCCGTCGCGCAGTCGGGATTGGTCGTGAACTGGTAGATGTTGCCGAGGCCGCCCGTGGCCAGGATCACGGCGTCGGCGAAGAAGGCCTCGACCTCGCCCGACTCGTTGTCCAGGACATAGAGCCCCATCACCTCGCGCTCGGCGTAGAGGTCCTGCGGATTGGTCGAGTGGTGGTTGTTGGTGATGAGGTCGACGGCCGTGTGGGAGGAAAAAATCGGCAGGCCGATTTTGCCGCAATAGGCCAGGAGCCCCTCGGCGATCGCCTCGCCGGTATGGTCCTCGTAGTGGAGGATCCTGCGTTCGGAGTGGGCGGCTTCCTCGGTGTAGTCGAGCTTGCCCGACTCGTCGCGGCTAAAGAGCACGCCGACCTTGTCGATGAGGAACTCGAATACGAGACGGGGGCCTTCCTCGGCCAGAAGCCGGGCGGCGCGGCGGTTGTTGAAATTGCAGCCCGCCGCCAGGATATCGTCTTCCAGCTTGTCCGCGCCGTCGCCCTCGCGCCAGGCGACGATGCCGCCCTGGGCGTAGTTCGTGTTGGATTCCGCCGGCCGATCGGACTTGCCGAGCACGGCCACGTCGAGACCCGCCTCCTTGCAGTGGATCGCCGCCGAGAGCCCGGCTATTCCGGTGCCGACGACGATGACGTCGAAGTTCTTCCTCATGTTCGCGCCTCGACGATATCCAGCATGGAGCGCAGGGCGGCCGAGGCCAGGCGCCGATGCTCCTCGGCCACGTCCACGCGGAAGCAAAGGGGCGAGCGCGAGGCCCGGAAGGCCTTGATGGAGGCGAGACTGGCGTGCAGGTTCGATAGCCCGATCCGGCTCATGTTGAAGCAGGTCGCGACCCGGAGGTGCATCACTTCCTTGTCGGGAAACTCCGCCGCCATGCGGCTCACGAAACTGCCCTCCGTGCCGACCGCCCAGCGCGACCCCGCAGGCGACTCCCGGATGGCCTTGTAGATCGCCTCGGTCGAGCCCGAGGCGTCGGCCGCCGCGACCACCTCCCGTTCGCACTCGGGGTGGACGATGACGCGCAGGCCCGGGTAGCGCTTCCTCGCGCCGAGGACCTCGGCCACGGTGAAGTTCGTGTGGACGTGACACCAACCGTCCCAGAGGAAGATCCGCCCGGCCTTCGGATCGCCCAGGCCCTCGATCTTCCCTCCCTTTCGCAGCGTGAAAACCCGCTCCTCGGGGATGCCCATCGCCGCCGCGGTGTTTTGGCCGAGGTTGCGGTCGGGAAGGAAGAATACCGCCCGGCCGCGGGAGAGGTGGTAGTCGACTATCGTCGCGGCGTTGCTCGAGGTGCAGATCGAGCCGCCCGCGGCTCCGGTGAAGCTCTTCACGTCGGCGTAGGAGTTCATGTAGGTCACGGGGACGACGGGCGCCTCGCAGACGGCCGCGATGGCTTCGAGTGCGGCCTCGGCCCCGGGCCCGTCGATCATGTCGGCCATGGGGCAGCCGGCCGCCGGGTCGGGGATGAGGACCTTCTGCCCTTCCTGCGCGAGAATGGCCGCGCTCTCGGCCATGAAGCGCACGCCGGCGAGGACGATGAACTCGGCCTTGGCCCGACTGGCCTCCCGGGCGAGCATGAAGGAGTCGCCGACGAAATCGGCCAGGGCCACTATCTCGGGCCGCTGGTAATGGTGGGCGGCGATGACGACGGAAGCTCCGAGCTCCTCGCGCAGCGCCCTCGTTTCCCCGGCGAGCCGCGCCGCGTCCGATGCCTCGCTCATGCCGTGTTCTCCCTTTTCAGCGAAAAGTCGAAGGCCTTGACCGTGTGGGTCAGCTCGCCGACGGAGACGAGATCCACGCCGACTTCCCCGAGGGCGGGGAGCCGCTCCAGGCTGACGTTCCCCGAGGCCTCGGTCTCGACCCTTCCGCTCACCAGATCGACCGCGCGCCGCATCGTCGCGTCGTCCATGTTGTCCAGCATGATGCGGTCGACGCGGGCCGCCAGGGCTTCCTCCACCTCGCGCAGGTTCCGCGTCTCCACCTCGATCCGGAAGCGCTTCCCCCATTTCGCGCGCGCGCGTTCCACCGCCCGGGCGATGTTCCCGGCCGCGTCGATGTGATTGTCCTTGATGAGGATCATGTCGTGGAGACCCATGCGGTGGTTGCTCCCGCCTCCGCAGGCCACGGCGTATTTCTGGAGCCTCCGGAGCCCCGGGATAGTCTTTCGCGTGTCGAGTATCGCCGGCTTACCCTTCGCCGCCGCGACGAAGAGGCTCGTCTTGGTCGCGACACCCGAGAGATGCGAGAGCAGATTCAGGGCCGTCCGCTCGCCCGCCAGCACGGCGCGCAGCGAGGCGCGGACCCGGGCCACGACCTCGCCCCGCTTCAGCTCGTCGCCGTCCTTGAAATAGGCCTCGACCTCGGCCTTCCTGTCCAGCAGCTCGAAGACATGCGAGAAGGGGCCGAGCCCGCAGAGTATTCCCTCGTCCTTGGACAAGAGGACGAAAAGGGCCCGTTCCTTCTTGGGGAACAGGGCCGCGCTCGTCACATCGCCCCTCGCGCCGAGATCCTCGGCCAGGGCCCTCTCGATCAACCCGTGATAGTGCTTCCTCTTCATGGTACCGCCCGTCGACTCCTAGTCGTGTCGTCGCGCCGGAGTATAGCAGTCTTGGGCCCGCGAAAGAATGCCCCTTCCGACCCGATCGCGCCCTTTCCGAGCTCATCTACTCCTCCGCTTCAAGGAGCTCATGCGCCGCGCCGGCCTCGATCGTGAGGGCCTCTCCGTCCACGCCCTATGGCACGCCTGCGCTACCCACCTCCTCGCGCATGGGGTGGAACTTCGCCATGTCCAGGAGTTCCTTGTCCATTCCTCGGTACAGACCTCTGTCCGCTACACCAGCAGGAGTGTCTTGCTTAGGCCGCATACACGCGTGGCCAACGGCATCAGCGACTTGACGAGCGCCGTGGACCTTTATATTCTTCCCCTACGAGTACCCTATCCAATAGGGTGCGATGATCGAAGTCATGACACGTACCTTCGTTGAGACTACAGAGTTCCGATCCCGTTGGAAGGCGCTCGGGATGACGGAAGATGACCTTCAGGCTCTCCAGAACTTCCTCCTGGAACATCCGGAGGCTGGTTCCGTGGTTCAAGGGACTGGCGGAGTTCGCAAGTTGCGGTGGGCACGCGAAGGCCGAGGTAAATCGGGTGGCCTCCGGACGATCTATATCGATATGCGCTCCTCCGCCCATATCTATTTGGTGACCGTCTTCGGTAAGGATGAGAAGGTGGACTTGAGCCCTGAGGATAAAAAGGCCATCAAGTCCTTCGTGAAGGGACTATAGGAGTTGGATCAAATGAGTAAAACATTCGACAGCATCATGCGGGGTCTGGTCGAGGTCAAGGCTCATCGAGAGGGCAAGCTCAAGCTCAAGACCACGACGATCGATATCGCTCCTCTCCCTCGCTACGATGCGAAGAAGGTAAAGGCTTTGAGGCTGGAGCTTGGCCTTTCACAGTCCGTTTTCGCGGATGTCCTCGGCGTATCCAAGAAGACCGTTGAAGCTTGGGAGTCCGGCCGCAACCTTCCTAGTGGCGCGGCCTGTCGGCTCCTGGAGGTTATCAGGAATGATAAGGCTCTCCTCAAGCGGGACAAGATCGTCGTCTACAACTCTCCAACTACCAGGGTTCGGCCTACCAAGAGCGGAACTACCACGCCACGGGCTCCTAAGGCTCGGGTTTCCAAGTCTCGGTCGCCCAAGGCAGCACTCGTGCGCTGACTGAAGTCGTACGGCAAGTTCAGCCGAGACAGCCCCGTTACCAGGACTTGCCGATGACCCGCCTCCGGTGTAGTATGCTGGAGGTGTGGGATATCCCACAACTATGGAGGTGGCCATGGCTGCGGTCAAAGAGTACGACGCCCGGATCGACACGAAGAAGCGTGTCACCCTCCGCGGGGCTAAGTACGACAACTACCACGTCCAGGAGTACGCCGACGGCCGGATCGTACTGGAACCGCGCGAGCTGGTCGCGCCCTTCGAGCTCTCCAGGAAGACGCTCGCCGCGATGGACGAGAGCATGAAGAACCTCAAGAAGGGCAAGGCCTCGAAGCCTATCGACCTCGGGGCCTTCACGGACAAGAAGTAAGCCTCGCCCATGTTCTCGATTCGCCTTGGCATTCCCGAGATGGCGGAGCTCTGGGCTGATCTCCGCTCCAAGGTCGAGGCGGGCGTTCTCTCCAAGGACGAGGATAAGCTCTACAAGAAGTGGGGTAAGGCTATGGCCCTGCTTTCGAATGATCCGCGGCATCCGGGCCTTCACACGCACGAGATCGAGGCCCTGAGCCGCCGCTACGGCGAGAAGGTCTGGCAGTCCTACCTTGAGAACCGCAGCCACTCGGCCGCCCGGATGTACTGGGTCTATGGTCCTCGTAAGGGTGAGATCACGATCATCGGCCTAGAACCGCACCCCGAGAATAAGAAGAGCTCGGGCTACGTCAAGGTCCGGCTTTCGGGGATGGGGACGCAAGAATCGTAGGCTTTCTAACAGTCAAGACCAGCGGGAGCTCTCCGAGCTTGGATCGGACAGTATCAAGAAGTACCTACGCACCCTCGTCGATTTCGAGTATCTTGAGGTCACCTCGGGGCGCAAGAACGGCACGCGCTTCTCCTACCGCCTGCGGGATAGCGACGAGCCGCGCCTCCTCGAATCCCACCTTCCGACCAGCGAGAACGGGTGGTTCCAGAAAAAGCCCTCGGACATAAGCCCGGAGTACACGACCGCCCCGCGGGACTACCAGGGGACCGCCGTGCTGAGCTTCTCATCTCCGGTGACCACCACGATAGGCCTGGACACCGCGAGCCAGAGCGTCGGCATAGACCTCGG
>JAJXZP010000297.1 GCA_021779995.1 bacterium
GGCAGCCTCCGCGGCAGCCTCCGCGGCAGCGTCCGCGGCACCCGCGGTGGGCCCGGCTCCGAAGGCGGAGCTCTTCGGCTATCTCATGGCCATACCGAACGAACTCAAGAGCGGATCGTATCGCCTCGTCCTCGAGGGGGCGGGCCGCCCCATTTCCCGGCCCTTCGCCGTCGAGCCGCGGCACTTTCCGCTCGAGAGGATAGCCCTCGATGCGGAGAACGGCGACCTGCTCACGAAGCCCGATCCGCGCAAGATCGCCGAGTCTCGGGTCCTCGACGCCCTCGTGGCCAGGGTCGACGACCAGGCGGTGTTCATCGACTCGGGCGACTTCCTGCGTCCGGTCGCGCCGCTGCGCACGACGGCGGGCTTCGGAGACCGCCGGCAGTATCTCATCCCGGGCGGCGGATCGGAGTCCAGCGTGCACAACGGCGAGGACCTGGCCGTGGTCACGGGGACGCCGGTGCTGGCCTGCGAGCGCGGCAAGGTGGTTATGTGCGCCGACCGGGTGGTGACGGGGCTCACCGTGGTGGTGGAGCACCTGCCGGGCCTGTACTCCCTCTACTTCCACCTCTCCGCGATCCAGGTCTCGGAGGGGCAGATGGTCGAGCGCGGGGAGCGCCTGGGACTCTCCGGTTCCACGGGGCTTTCCACGGGTCCTCACCTCCATTGGGAGCTGGTGGCCGCCGGGCGCGCGGTGGACCCGGAGCGCTGGGTCGGTTCCCCGCTACTTGACACGAAACGCATTGCGGCTACAATGACTTCGCTATTTGAAGGGAGGTGATTCCTATTAGGCAGATTATCGTGGACGAGAGCGAGCCCCTCGAGAAGGCCATAAAGCGCTTCAAGCGCATGGTCGAGAAGGAGGGCATCATCCGCGAGTGGAAAAAGCGAGAGTTCTTCGAAAAGCCTTCCACCATCAAGAACCGCAAGCAGAAGGCCCTCGCGCGCAAGCTGCTCAAGAAGGCCCGCAAGCCCCGCGACTCCAAGGGCGGGTACTAGGCGCCTCCCTTAATCACGAATCACGTGTTAGGCCGCAGGGGCCGCCATTCGATCTGGCGTCGCCCGTGCGGCTTTTTTATTGCGGCCCCGTCGGCGGGACGCTCGGAAAATCGGCGGCGAGAGAGGCTCTTTCAAAAGTCGGAGGGCTTTTGAAAGGGTGGCGCCAAACTCGAGAGGACGGAAAATGCATATGAACGATGACGATCGCGGCGGCACCTGCGGCGGGAGGCTTGCGGCAGGGGATGGTTTGAGGTCGAGGGGCGAAGCCTCGGGCACGAGGGTTTCGGGCCTTCTCCTCGCGGCCGCTCTCACCGTCCTGCTCACCCTGGCCGCGGGCTGCGCCTCCAGGAACGGCGACTCGGGCGGCACCGACAGGCCCAACCCGACGCTGAAGACGGCCGAGCTGAGCGTCGGCCCCGCCTCGATCAAGGCCGAGATCGCGCGGACCGGGATCGAGCGCGAGCGGGGGCTCATGTTCCGCACGAGCGTGCCCGACGGCACGGGGATGCTCTTCGTCTTCGGCTCGGACCAGCACCTGAGTTTCTGGATGAAGAACACGATCGTGCCCCTCTCGCTGGCCTACATCTCCTCGGACGGCACGATCACGCAGATCGTCGACCTGATGCCGAAGTCTCTGGAGGCGGTGCAGTCGGATCGCTCGGTGCGCTACGCCCTGGAGGTCCCGCAGGGCTGGTTCGGCCGCGCCGGGGTCAAGGTGGGCGACCAGGTCCGGATTCCTCCTTTGGACTGAGCCCGCCGGGGCTGGGTCTTTGGGCCGCGCAGAGGGGCGGCGGTCGAAATTGACCATCCGCGCTCCGCTCGATACCTTGTTCTTAGGGGGGATTTCATGCTTGAGATAGTCACCTACGGCGACGAGGCGCTGACGAAGAAGGCCGAGCCGGTGAGGGAGTTCGGTCCCGAGATCGCCCAGCTGGCCGCCGACATGCTCGATTCGATGCGCCGCGGGCGCGGCATAGGCCTGGCCGGGCCGCAGGTCGGTCGGCTCTTCAGGCTTTTCGTGACCCAGGTCGACGACGACAAGCCGCGCGTCTTCATAAACCCCGAGATCGTGCTCACGTCCCAGGACGAGGCCGACTACGAAGAGGGCTGCCTTTCGCTGCCCGGGCTCTACGTCGGAGTCAAAAGGCCCGCCGCGGTCAAGATGCAGGCCTGGAACGAGAAGGGCCGACCCTTCACGACCGAGGCCGACGGCCTCCTGGCCCGGGTCATGCTCCACGAATACGATCATCTCGACGGTATCCTGTTCATCGATCGGCTCAGCCCGGCCAAGAGGGAACGCGCGCTCGGCCAATATCTGCGCATGATCCGCATGTGAAGTCCCGCCCGCCGGGGCGCCTAAGGAGGAACTCGTGCGCGTGCTTTTCGCGGGCAGCCCCGATATCGCCGTACCCACGCTCGTGCGTCTGTCGTTCGAGCACGAGATCGTCGGCGTGCTCACGAACCCCGAGTCGCAGAAGGGGCGGGGCCTCGCGGCCTCAGTCACCGCCGTGGCAGAGGTCGCCGACGTCCTGTCCAAGGGGCGGTTGCCGATCCTGGCCTTCGAGCGGCTCGGCGCGGAGGCGAGGGAGGCCGTGGCGGCCCTGCGCCCCGAGATCCTCGTCTCCTTCGCCTACGGCCGCATCTTCGGGCCGCGCTTCCTGGCGCTCTTTCCCCGGGGAGGCCTCAACATACACCCGAGCCTCCTGCCCCGGTACCGCGGCCCCGCGCCGATCCCCTACGCGATCCTCAACCGGGACGCCGAGACCGGCATCGTGGTGCAGCGCATCGCCCTCGAGCTCGACTCGGGCGATATCCTCGGCGAGGAGCGTCTGCGCCTGAACGGCCTCGAAACCTCCGAGGACCTCGCCGAGACGGCGGCCATCGTGGGCGCCGACCTCGCGTCGCGGGTGCTCGAGGAGATCGAGGCCGGTCGCGAAAGCGCCCGGCCCCAGGTCGGAGAGAGCTCCTACTGCTCGCTGCTCAAGAAAGAAGACGGGCTCATAGACTGGTCGGCCTCGGTGTTCGCCATCGATGCGAAGATCCGGGCTTTCTATCCCTGGCCCGGCGCCTTCACCTGGCTGCTCGGCCAGAGGCTCAACGTGCTCGAGGCCTTTCCCTATCCCCACGTCACCTTCGCCGCCGGCCCCGGCAGCCTCGACTTCGAGGACAGCGCGCCGGGAACCATACTCGGCCTAGACAAGGCGCGAGGTATAATGGTACAAACGAAAGACGGCCTCGTCGCCCTTAGGCGCCTTCAGATCCAACATAAAAAGGCCCTGCCGTTCCGGGAATTCGCGAACGGCGTGCGCGGCTTGGCCGGCGCAGTCCTGGGGCGCCCGCCCTCGGAGGATACGGACCGCCCATGAAACTCAACTTCAAGTTCCCCGGCATTTCCAAGTTCTCGAAGATCAAGGATTTGCGCCTTCCCAGCATTCCCCTCGACCTGCACAAGCTCGAGGACCTGGACCGCGAGCATTACCGCATCGCGGCCTACGCCCTCGCGGCCCTGATCGTGCTGATGGCCGTGGCGGGGGTCACCGCCTTCTTCCTCTCGCTCCGCGGGGCCGAGGAGACCATGGTCCCCGATGTCCGCGGCATGGAGCTGACCCAGGCTCTGATCAGGATGCAGGATAAGGAACTCTATCCGCGCATCGCCCTGCGCTTCACCGACAATCCCCTCGACCGGGGCAAGATAGTCGACCAGTCTCCCATGGCCGGCACGATCGTCAAGGCCGGACGCCGGATCCAGCTTGTGGTGAGCCGCGGCGCCATAGCCGACCGCGTGGAGAATTTCGTCGGGCAGGACATAGACGAGGTCAGGATCCACCTGCAGACCCTTTTCGCCACGTCCAGGCCCCTGCTCACCATCAAAGATCCGCCCGTCTACCTCTACGACAAGTCGCCTGCGGGCACGATTCTCGCGCAGAAACCCGTCCCCGGCACGGAAATAGCCGGCCCGACCCTCCTCGAGTTCGTGGTGAGCCGCGGCATGCAGAAGGCCCAGGTCAAGGTGCCCGCCCTGCTCGGCCTGTCCATCGACGACACGCTCGCCGCGGTCGAGGGCACGACGGTCGACGTGGTCTTCTCCATGCGCGATCCCGCGAAGAACGAGAAGCCGGGCGTCGTCGTCTCCGAGTTCCCCTCGGCAGGCAGCCTCATACCGCCCACCTCCAGCGTGGCCGTCACCATCACGACTCCCGTTCCGCAGAAGGGCATGGCCGCCGGCGTCTACAGCCGCCAGCTGCCGCAGTACCCCTATCCGCTCAAGGTCTCTCTGGAGGTCATCAGCCCCATGGGCGAGCGCACGCCCCTCCTGACGGTCCGTCACCCCGGAGGGCTGTTCACCGTCCCCTATGACCTGCCTGTGGGTTCCATGCTGGTCCTGTCCGTCCTCGACCGCGAAGTGCCGCCCAGAGTCGAGGTGGGCACGCAATGATCGAGCGGGGCGACCGGGGGGCTTCCGCGGGGAAGCGCCTCCCGGCGGCGGGCGTGCCGGAGGGAACCGAGCTCCCTCCCGGCGCGGGGCCGCTTTCGCCCCCGAGTCGCGCCGCGCGCCGGCGACACGTCGGCCGCCCCCTCGCCGAGGTCGAGGATGCCCCGTCCGTTCCGCTCCAGCCGCGCCGTTCCCCGCGGTCCAAAGGCGATGCCGCGAAGCTCTGCTTCGTGGAAGTCGTGTATTTCTACCTCTACGACATCGGGAGGAGCGTCGACCTGCGGAAGGTGGCCGCCCTGATTCCGGCCCAGGCCGATGTCGGCATAGTCAAGCGGCGTGATACGCCCGCCTCCATCACCCTGCCCAAGCCCCTCATCCTGCAGATCGGCGAGCAGGAGTGCCAGGACCTCGGCGGCTTCGACTGCTTTTCGGCCCACATGAAGATCTACGCCGAGGGAGCGGTCACGGTGCTCGTCCGCGTCAAGGCCAGAGTTCCCTTCGGCGAGCTCCACGGCCTCAGGGACCGGGCGATCATCTTCGGCGGCGAGGCGAGGACCATGGCGGGGCTCGCCGAGGTCTCCGCGCGCAAGCTCATCGAGGGCATCCGCCCCGCGGTGATCGAACCCCGCGACTTCGATGTCATGGACAGCGAGACCTACACGGCCTTCTGCCTCCTCGACAGCGAGGGGAATCCCGGCGCCTTCCTGAACCGCAACCGCGACTACGTGGCGGCCCTGCTCATCGGCGAGGACCCGAACTCGGTCCTCCACGAATCGCAGATCGCGGCGACGCTCGGCAAGCCCTTCTCCTATCACGAGCACGATCTGGCCGTCTTCGACCTGGACCGCTGCCTCATCGTAGACTCCTCGGCGGACTACGAGGACCTCCTCCTCATCATCGAGCACGCCAACTACCAGCTGCTCGAGCTACGGGTGCTGGATCATCTGCTCGACGAATGGCTGGACGAGGCCGAGGACGACGTGCGGCTGCTCTACGGTCCCGGTTCGCGCCGGCACCGGGGCAGGGGCGCCGCGGCGAGGGAGAAGCTCGCCAAGATCCAGGCCCTGCGCTTCGAGTCCCTGTTCATCCTCGAAAACCTCGAGAACTCCTCCAAGATCATCGGCGACTACTACCTGGGTCAGATCTACGGGAGGCTCAACTCGATCTTCAGCACCGAGGGCTGGAAGTGGTCGGTCGAGCGGCGCCTGGAGACACTCCAGGACGTCTACGACATGGTGAAGAACGACTCGGGCGAGGAGCGCATGGTCACGCTCGAGATCATCTTCATCGTCGTCTGCATCATCTTCCCCCTCGTCCAGATCCTCCAGGTGATGATCACGAGCAGCGAGGCCGCCCGCGTGGCCAATCATGCGCCCGCCCTCTCCCTGCCCGTCGGGAACGACGGGCGGCCGGCCGCCGATTCCGGCGAGCTGAGCCCCGCCGGGCAGAGCCCCGCCGGGCAGAGCCCGGCAGGCCTTCCGGGAGGGCGGCGATGACGGCCGACGAGCGCCGCGGCCTGTGGCGCTCGCTGGGTGTCCTGGAGGACTGGTTCTCCGGCGGCGTGCGCCGCGAGCGGGCCGAGCCTGACTTCGAGGCTGTCGCCGCCGGCGCCGCCTCGCGGTCGCGATCGGGCGC
>JAJXZP010000235.1 GCA_021779995.1 bacterium
CGAGACGATCTCGGCGAAGTCGCGCCTGCCCAGGCGCATGTCCTGGGTCACGAGGACGAAGAGGCTGAAATTGCGGTTCGTCGCCGTCGGATAGAACTTGCGCATGTTCACCGGCACCTCCACGGCGAGCCGTGGCCTCCTGCGTCGGAGCCGCGGGGGCGAGGCGAGCCAGACATCCTGGAGCGCGTCCAGGAAGGTGGCCGCGAGAAGCTCGGTGATCGAGGCGCCGGAGCCGCGGGCGACGGCCAAGACCGCGTCGAGCGGCACGATGCCGCAGGTTACGCGATACGATCCGCGGGGCAGCTGCGGCGAGACGAGATGGAAGGCTCGCGGCACCGACGGCGGACCGGGGTATTCCGCCGTGAAGTGCCGGTTGTAGGCGTCTTCGTATTCCCGGGCGTCGGGGATCGCGTCCAGATCGTATAGATCGGGATCCTCGGCTACGCCCCGCACGGGAACGCCGCGGATCCTGAAATACTCCACCAGGAGATTCTTGAGGAAGCGCAGGCCGCCGGTGCCGTCGCTCAGGGCGTGCGAGAATTCGCAGGCTATCCGGTTGCCCCTGGCGCGCACCCGGAAGAGACAGGTGCCGCGGCGATTGATGTTGAAGTCCTGGCTCGGACTGGGGGCGTCGGCCTGGACCCGAAGCGGGGACTCGTGGGGCTCGAGATAGTACCAGAAAAAACCCCGTCTGAGCTCCACGACGAAATAGGGGAAGCGGCGCGCGCAGCGTTCGAGGGACTCCTGCAGGGCCGCGAGATTGACCGGCTCGTCGAGGCCGGCGGAGATGCGGAAGAGCGAGGTCGAGACGGAATTGGAGACCGCCGGCATGATGATCCCGGCGTTGTCCAGGGCGTACCACGGACCGTTCTCGTCGCGGAAGCCGGTGCGCGACTCATGGAGGTTCGTGTTGCGCCCGGCCATGTCTCGACGGTCCTATTTGGCGAGGAAGGGCACGTACGGCATGACCAGCACGAAGCCGACCGTGGCGAGAAGCGCCGGGAGAAAGTCTCCCGTCTTCATCTTGCGCAGGTCGAGGAGTCCGATGCCGATCATGATGATGAGCGCGCCTCCCACGCCGGTCAGCTCGTTGAGCATGACGGTGGTCACGTAGGGCTTGACCCACACGGATAGCAGGGTCAGGGCGCCCTGGTATACCAGCACCGAGAGCGCGGCGAAAGCCACGCCTATTCCCATCGCGCTCGCGAACAGTATGCTCAGGAAACCGTCCAGGACGCTCTTGGTGAACAAAAGCGAATAGTCGCCCTCGGTCCCGGCCCGAAACGAGCCGAGAATGGCCATGGCGCCCGAGCAGAAGAGGACCGAGGCCGAGAGGAAGCCGTAGGCGAAATTGCCGTCCTTGTCGTTCTTGGCGAAGCGGTTTTTCAGAATTTCGCCCAACCGGAGCATGGCGCCTTCGATGTCCAGGAGCGTGCCCGCCAATCCGCCCAGGATGATGGCGAGCGCGAAGGCGAGAATATGGGTGGCGGCGAAGGCCATCTTCATGCCGAGCACGAGGGTGACGACGCCCGCGGCGGCGAAGATCGCATGTTCGTAGCGCTTGGGCAGGCCTTTTTTGATGAGGAGGCCCAGAAAGGAGCCTACGACTATCGAGAGGGCGTTTACCACGGTGGCAAGCATAGGTACTCCACGATTAAGTTCGCGATCCAAGGCTCTCCGGCTGCGCCTTGACCGCGCCGGAACGAGTATAGCATAATCGTCCGAGAAGGGGGCAATCGGGCATGGAAATGGCCAGCGTGCGCGTTCAAGGTCCCGCAACGGCTCTCGGCGAACTCGACAACCGAAGCACCGCCTCCGTCGACGGGCCCGTCTATTGCGCCAACTGCATCCATTGCAAGCTGGTTCCGACTCCCGCCGACGTCGAGGGGCACTATCGGCTTCGCGTCCGCTGCGACGCGGGCAAGTGGCGCAAGAAGTGCGGCGAAGAGAAGATCTACAAGTACTTCACCGTCGCCCGGCGCAGCATCCCCTCCTGCGGATCCTACGAGGACATGGGGGACAGCGCCGAGTTCATGAAGGACCTGCGCGAAGTCCTGCCCACGGCCGACGAAATCTACTGACAGAAGGAATGAATGAAACTCACGAAAGCACTCATCGCGGCAGCCTTGGCCGGAGCCTTGGCGCTGTCGCTCGGCGCCTGCAACACGGTGCCCAAGACCATCCCGCAGAACCTGACCGCGCAGCAGCTCGTGCAGAAGGCCCAGGACGAGAGCGACGCCAACAACTACAAGGCGGCACTCGTCTATTACCAGACCTTGATCAACCGCTACGGCTCCGATCCGGCCTTTCTCTGCGAAGGCGAGTACGAACTCGCCTTCATCGCCTACAAGGAAGGCCGGCTGGCTGATTCCAAGGCGGGATTCGAGAAGCTGCTCGCCATCTACTCGGGCCCGAACGGCGACAGCCTCCCGCAGGGGTACAAGATCCTCGGGCAGAAGATCCTGGCCCACGTCAAGGACCTTCTCGCGCGACAGAAATAAGCGGCTCGTCCACGATGCCCAGGCACGTTGGACAAGCCGCCCGAAACTGCCTGGCCTGAAAAACTAAAGGAGCGGGGACCGGCCCCGCTCCTTTCGCTTTCATGCCCTCATGACCGGTAGCCGCCAGGTGTCTTCCCGGTACAACCGATTCGCAGCCGCTTCTCCGCAGGCTCAGCCTCCGCAGGCTCAGCCCTGAAGGCTCACCACCACTTGAACGCCGAGCCCACGCGGGTGAGGTACCACACGAAGACGATCGACACCACGACGGCGTAGGACGAGAACCACACTCCGAGCGCCTCGCCGTTCTGGCGCGCGACGATGCCGTTGAAGAGCGATGCCGTGATGCAGATGACGAAGCCGATCAGGGCCAGGACACCGTATAAGTTGTTCGGTATGGACAACGCGTCCAGACAAAAAACGAAGGAAAAGGCGAAAAGAAGGACGAATAGACCGAAGGTGATTAGGCCGTTCCTGGTTTCCATACGGTTACTCCTTTAATTTGCTTTGCAGAGAGCGCTTTCGGGATCGAGTATAGTCCGCCGCCATGAAAATGTAAACCTTGGGAACGCGAACCCGGCGATTCCCCGTGAGCCCGGGCGGGATGGCAGCTCGGCTGTTCGGCCGCTCCACGGCCATGATGGCATGGATCGGGCAGCTCATGCCGCAGGTCGACCCATCTGCCGTGATCATGGCAGCGGGGCGAGGGAGCCGCGGGAGATCCTCGAGAAGGCGGGACTCCCGCCGCGGCCGACGGTCCGATATCGCGGACCGGTCAGACTCGATCCTGGCGCAGGCTGGCAGGGAAATCGAACGTGCAGGTCACGCCGTCGCCGTTCTCGAAATCGACTCTCCCCATCATCTGCTGCTCGCCCACCCCGTAGATCAGGGTCAAGCCCAGGCTGTCCTGCTTCCGGAAATCGAAGCCGGGAGGCACGCCGATTCCATCGTCGCTGTAGATCATTTTCTTCCGCGCCTCCCCGCTTCCGGCCAGGGCGATTCGTATCATGCCGGTCCGTCCTTCCGGGAAGCCGTATTTCAAGGAGTTGGTCAAAAGCTCGTTCAGGATCAGGCCCAGGGGAATGGCCGAGTCGAGAGGGAAGTACTCTCCCTCAACCTCAAATTCCAGCCGGATTCGTTGCGTCGTCTCCCCGAACGAAAAAAACACCTGCCGCGTCAAATTGCGGACATATTCGTCGATGGCGATCCGGGATAAATCCCGGCTTTGGTAGAGCATCTCATGCACGAGCGCTATGGCCAGGATTCTGGTTTCGGTGGTATGGGCCAGGTCCCGGATTTCGGGAATCGCCGGATACTTCTCGGCCTGGAGGAGGATCATGCTGAGGACGACCTGCAAGGTGTTCTTCGTCCGATGATACAGCTCCCGAATGAGCGTTTCCTTTTCGCGAAGGGATCGGTTCACGACCTCTTCGGCCTGTTTGCGCTCGGTGATGTCCATATTGACGCCGATCATGCGCAGCGCTTTCCCGTTCCGGTCGCGGATGGTCCGGGACTCCGCCTTGATCGATCGAATCGCCCCGTCGCCCCGGACAATGCGAAACTCGGGGGCGAACTCTCGCGCGCCCTCGAGGGCCGCCTGGATTTCGCCCTCGGCGAACCGGCGTTCGTCCGGATGCACGGCGGCGACCCACGCCTCGTAGACACCGGCGAAGCTCCCGTTCGCGACGCCGAAAAGAGCGTACATGCTGTCGTCCCAGAGCAGTCGATTCTCGACGATATCCCAATCCCATATCCCGATATTGGCTGCCCGGACGGCGAGCCTCAGGCGCTCTTGATTGGTGGAGAGCGAATCCTCCGCCCTTAAGCGCGATTCCTCGTAATGCACAGTCAGCGCGGCTATGAAGACACCCGAGAACAGGAATACCAACAGCGCGGTGATTTCGTGCGGATCTTCGAAATGCGGGGAATTCCGCGGGACTTCCTCTATCAGAAGTATTCGATTGAAAATGACGAAGACGAGCCACACCAGGAGAGAGCCGAAAAGGATGGCGAGGGCTATTCTTCCATTCTTGCGCGACTCCTTGGCGCATTCGAGACCGAGCATCTTCCTGATGACGGGGATTTTGAGGAGGAGGTCGACGAAGACGACGATGACGAGGAACATGACCAGTCCCTTGAGCACGATGCCGTTCAGGACCGAAGTCGACATCGAGCGCTCGGCCCCGGGATTCCAGAAAGGAGGATTGAGGCTCATCGCCACGGGAAAGGAAACCCAGGTAATGAAAAGGAATATCACGACGGAAATCGGATAGACGAGGACGGGGTGGTTCCAGAACTCTGGCATGCTCCTTCGCCTTCCCTTTAGATATCCGAGGACCGTGGGCCAGTATATGAGCAGGAGGGAGGTGACGAGGCAGGCCCACCCGTTGTCCGGCCAGAGGAAGAAGGGATACCAGGCTCCCAAACCGATCGCGCTCGCGATAAAGCCGTACCTTCCGCCGTAGGCCATGCCCGCGAGGAGGGGTAGGAAGTCGAACCAATTGATCGAAAGGGAAAAAGGCGGGGTGTTGAAACTCAAGGTGAAGAAGGAGCCGGCGAATCCGGCCGCGCCGAGAAGGAGCGAGATCAGAGTCTTTCGCGGATCGAGGCGCGGGAGTGGCATCCGGCATCCTTTTCGGCAGGTGATCGGGCGGCGATCGGAGCCCCTGATGAAGGCCGACTCGTATCCACGATCGCCCGCCACCTCGGGACGCATCCATCAACACGGGCCGCTATTCCCGAGCCATATTCGAGCATCCGGCCGAGTCGCGTCAAGGTGCGCCCGCCTCCATGCGCCGTCGCCGGAAGAGGCGACATGCCGCTGGCAGCCGCTATCAACAGGTAAACTTGACAGTTTACCTGCTTTAATCGTACCTTGATTCCATGGCAGAGCAAGCGCTCGACAACGAGGTGACGAGCCTGATGACGGCGATCGGCCGCCTGACCCGGCGCGTGCGCGCCGCGGTCTCCTCCCGCGATCTTTCCTGGACCCAGACGGCTGTGATGGCCCGCTTGGACAAGGAAGGCCCCGCGACGGCCTCCGACCTGGCCCGGGCGGAAGGCATGAAGCCGCAGTCCATGGGGAGCGTCGTGGCCTCGCTCGAGGAGCTGGGCCTGATTGCGCGCAGGCCGCATCCGACCGACGGCCGCCGGACGATCGTGGAGCTGACGAAAAAGGGCGCCGGGCTGCGGAAGATCGCGAGCGACGAGAAGCGGACCTGGCTCGCGCAGGCCGTCGCCCAGCTCGATGCGCGGGACCGGAAGACGCTGTTCGCGGCCAACGAAATCATCAGGCGTCTGCTGGAAACCGACCGGGCAGAAGAGTGACCATGCCGATCTGGAAAAGAAACCTGATCGTCGTCTGGTTCGGGATGTTCGTATCGAGCGTCGGGATGAGCCGGATCGCGCCCCTCTGGGGCCGGGCCGCCGACAAGTTCGGACGAAAGCCCATGCTCTTGCGGGCGAGCCTGGGTTTGGCCGCGGTCGCATTCAGCGTGGGCTTCGCCCGGAATGTCCATGA
>JAJXZP010000325.1 GCA_021779995.1 bacterium
TAGAACGCTTTTTTCTCGTCGCTCATCGACTCGTGCCCCGACCAGGGCTCGGGGATCATCATCATCATGGCGTGCGGGAGCGATCGGCCCGTGAGGTAGAGGAACTCGAGGGTGTTGTCGAACATGGCCGAGTCCGAACCGTTGGGGCTGATGACGGGCAGGATGCTCGAGGCGTCGGGGCCGAAGAGCCCGGTCCGGATCATGGACTCGCGGGCGTGCATCCAGTTGACGTTGCCGCGCAGGGTGTTGATCTCGCCGTTGTGGATGAGGTAGCGGTAGGGGTGGGCGCGCTCCCAGCTGGGGAAGGTGTTGGTGCTGAAGCGCGAGTGCACGACGCTGATCGCCGTCTCGAAGGCGGGATGCGAGAGGTCGAGGTAGAAGGGCTCGACCTGCTCGGGCGTGAACATGCCCTTGTAGACGATGGTCTTGCACGAGAGGCTGGCGAAGTAGAAGTAGTCGGAGGAACTCTCGCTCCTGCCCTCGTTGGTTTTCTCGCAGACCTTGCGCACCAGGTAGAGCTTGCGCTCGAAGGCCATGTCGCCGAGAGCGCAGGCTCGCTCTTCCTTGCCCTTGCCGACGAAGACCTGGCGGATATGGGGCATCACCGAGCGCGAGATCGAGCCCAGGGAGGAGATGTCGACGGGCACCTCGCGCCAGCCGAGGCAGGAGAGCCCCTCGGAGGCGATCGTCGTCTCGATGAGGCGCATGACGATCGCCCTCGTAGCCGGGTCGCGCGGCAGGAAGACCATGCCCACGCCGTAGCTCCCCGCCTCGCCGAGCGCGATGCCCGACTCGGGGGAGACCTCGGCGAAGAAGCGATGCGGGATCTGGGTGAGAATGCCCGCCCCGTCGCCCGAGTTGCGCTCGTAGCCGGCCCCGCCCCGGTGGCTCATGTTCCTGAGTATGGTGAGGGACTGGCTGACGATCAGATGGGACTTGTGCCCCTTGATGTTGACCACGAAGCCGATTCCGCAGGAATCGTGCTCCAGATGCGGGTCGTAGAGGCCCTGTGCGGGAGGAGCGCCCGCTGGCGGGCGTCCTTCGTTGGTGATATTCTGACCCATGCTTGCCTCTCTGAAAAGAAACTTAGCGCTCAGGAGAACATATTTATGCAGAAAGAGTCAAGTGGTTTGAGTCGGCTCTAAGTGATTTCCGCTAATATCAAGGTATTATGTGGAATTTTCGTCCGACGTCTCTGTATAAATATACAGAAAATTATATCGAGTTATGCATATCGCTATTCGGCCGAGCTTGAAAAGGAGCGTGCACCGTCGCTTCCGCCGACGAGCCGGGTTCGGCGGTCTCCGGCCTATTGCATCATGGGCGGCTATCTACAATAGTTACCTGCGAGGCTTTCCGGCTCAGGACTCCGGACGGACGGACGACCGGCGAAGGCACTGACTGTATACTGAGCAGATCCCCGGCGGTTGCACCGCCTGCGGTCGCACCGCCAGCGGTCGCACCGCTCGTGCATTGGAGAAAATTTTTCATGTCCACGACTAGCACATCGACGGAACCTTCGGCGACTGATCCTGTCCCCTCCCGCCGGTCCCCGCCCGGGCCCGAAAATTATCGCTCCACCCTCGTCCGCTTCGCGGTCCTCATCGCGATCGTCCTCGGAGCCGCGGGTTTCCTCTTCGGCCACGCGGAGTATATGCGGGTCAGGAAGGCCCGCTACAAGGACTTGGCGGCCATCGGCGCCCTCAAGGCGGCGCAGATCGAGGCCTGGCGGGCCGATTTCCGGGATGATTGTATCCTGGCCTCGCGCAGCCCCCTGCTCCTCGCCGGCCTGGAGGGCCTGCGGGCCAGGCCTTCCGACCGGCGCCTCCTGGCCTCCCTGGAGGAGCGGATGTCCCTCCAGGTCGAGTACGGCTCCTGCGAGGATGCGGCGCTCTACGGCACGGACGGGACCCTCATCGCGGCGGCGGCCAACGGAAAGCTGGGCGATCCGCCCAGGCTCGGCGAACACGCCATGAGGACGGCCCGCGAGGCCCTCGCCCTCGGGGGGCCGCGGTTCAGGGATCTCCACCGCCACCGCGACGGCCGGTACAGCATCGATGCCGTCGCCCCGGTCCTGGACGAGCGCTCGCGGCCGATCGCCCTCCTCGTCGTGAAGCGGGATCCGGCGGTCGAGCTCTTCCCGATCCTGCGGCACTGGCCCGTGCCCAGCGCGAGCGACGAGACCCTCCTCGTGCGCCGCGAGGGCGACCGGGCCCTCGTGCTCAACTCGACTCGCTTCGATCCCTTGCCGCCCCTCGGCCTGAGTTTCCCCCTCTCCCGGACGGAGAATCCCGCGGTGCAGGCCGTGCTCGGCCGCAGAGGCTTTTTCGTCGGCACCGACTATCGCGGCGTCGAGGTCATCGCCGACCTCGAGCCCATCCCCCTCTCGCCCTGGTTCCTGGAGGCCAAGGTGGACCAGGCGGAGGCCTTGAACGAGGCCCGCTTCAGGGCCGGAGCCATTTTCGGCATCTCGCTCTTCATCTTCCTCGCGGCCACGGCGGGCCTGGGCTTCGTCCTGGGCAGGAAGCGGAGCGGGCTCTACCGGGCCCTCTACCACGAGGAGCGGCGGAGGGCCGAGCTCCATTCGGAGTTCAGCGCGACCCTCTTCGGCATAGGCGACGGGGTCATCTCGACCGACGAGCGGGGGCGCGTGCGCTGGCTCAACGCCGTGGCCGAGCGGCTCACGGGCTGGAGCGAGGCCGAGGCCCGGGGCCGGGAGCTGGCCGAGGTCTTCAGCATCCGCTCGGAGGAGACGGGGCTCGAGGCGCTCAATCCCGTGGAGAAGGTCATGCGAACCGGCATGGTCGTGGGGCTGGCCAACCATACGGTCCTCGAGGCGCGCGACGGCACGACCCGGCCCATCGCCGACTCGGGCTCGCCCATCCGCGGCGAGGACGGCTCCATCCAGGGCGTGGTGCTCGTGTTCCGCGACATGAGCGCCGAGCGCGAGGCGCGCGCGCGGGAGACCTGGCTCTCGGCCCTGGTCGAGCGGAGCCTCAACGAGATCTACGTCTTCGACGCGTCGAGCCTGCGCTTCGGCTACGCCAACCGGGCCGCCCTCGCCAACCTGGGCTACGAGGCCGAGGAGCTCTACGCCCTGACTCCCGTCGACATAAAGCCCGAGTTCACGGCCGAGCGCTTCGATGAGCTCCTCGAGCCCCTGCGCTCGGGCCGGCAGAGTCTCGTCACCCTGGCCACGGTCCATAGGCGCAAGGACGGCTCGACCTACGATATCTACCTCGCGATCCAGCTGCTCGAGAGCCGCGAGGGCCTGCGCTTCGTCGCCATGGGCCTTGATTTTTCCGAGCGGAAAAAACTGGAGGCCGACCTCAAGCTCAGCCTCGCCGAGCGCGAAACCCTGCTGCGCGAGCTCCACCACCGGACCAAGAACAACCTCCAAGTGGTCTGCTCGCTGCTCGCCCTGGAGGCCTCCGAGCTCTCGGACGACCGGGCCCGCGAGGCCTTGGGCGACATGGAGCGCCGCGTGGGCTCGATGTCGCTCGCGCACGAGCTGCTCTACCGCTCCGAAAGCCTCGCGCGCATCGAGCTGGGGCCCTTCCTCGAATCCATCGTGAAGCTCGCGCTGGAGAGTCGCGACCTTTCGGGCCGGGTCGAGGTCGCCGTGGAGGCCGCGTCGGTCGAGGTGGCGATCGACACGGCGAGTCCCCTGGGGCTCGTGGTCAACGAGCTCGCGACCAACAGCGCCAAGCACGCCTTCCCGCAGGGGCGGAGGGGGAGCGTGCGTCTGCGAGTCGGATGCGGGGAGGGATCGATCGTCGAGCTCGAGTACCGCGACGACGGCATCGGCCTCTCCGACGGCTTCGATCCGGGCGACGCCCACCTGGGCCTGACCCTCGTGCGCAGCCTGGTGGAGGGGCAGCTGCGGGGCTCGCTCGACATCCTGGGCTCGCCCGGCTTCTCCTGTCGCATCCGATTCGAGATGCCCGTCTGCGCCGACCCGGGGATCTGGTGATGAAGCTGCTCATCGTCGAAGACGAGGCCATCACGGCCCTCCACCTCTCCGTGGAGTTCCGGAAGCTCGGCTGCGCCGTATCGACCGAGGCCTCAGGCGAGGGGGCGCTGCGGAGGGCGGACCGTGAAAATCCCGACGCCGTCCTCATGGACATCCACCTCGCGGGGAAGCTTGACGGGGTCGAGACGGCGAAGGCCCTCGGGAAGGGGACGCGCGCCTCGATCGTGTTCATGAGCGGCTACGAGCGCGGCGGCCTCGAAGACCGGCTCCGCCGCGAGATAGGGCCGCAGGCGCGGCTCTTTCCCAAGCCGCTCTCCGGTTCGGTCATCGGCGAGGTCCTCCGGGCCTTCGAGGCGTGCCTCGAGTGAGGCGTACGGCCGCCTCGAAAGGCCTTCTTCAACACAGGCATGACGCAAAAGGGGGTATCAAGATGAAGATCGGGGCGAAGCTGATCATCGGTTTCCTGGTGGTGGCGGCCGTGGCGGGAGGGGTGGGCGTTTTCGGCATCACGAACATGCGGCGGATCGAGGCGGGCAGCACCTTCATGTACGAAAAGTGCACCCTGCCGCTCGGACAGCTCAGCCTGATCTCGAACGCCTACGGCAACATCCGGAGCGACATGCGCAACATGTTCATCCTGAAGGGCGCGGCCGGCGACGCCCAACGCGCGCTCATCGCGCCGGAAGTGAAGGTGGCCGAGGACAACATAGCCGCCTACAAGGCGACCCTCCTGGACGCCAACGACGCCAAGAACTACGCCGAGCTCCAAAAAGACTGGCAGGGCTTCAAGGATCTCCTTGGGCAGATGGAAACCCTCGACGCCGCGGGCCAGGACGCCCAGGAGTCGACGCTGCTCTTCGGCAACGAATCGGAGCGGGTCAGGACGGCGATGAACACCGTGCTCGCGAACATGATCGCCCAGAATGTCGAGGCGGCCAAGGCTACCTCCGACGGGAACACCCTGGCCGCGGACCGGGCGGCGACCGTGATGATCGCCGTCCTGGCCTTCGCGATCCTGCTGTCGATCCTCCTCGGCCTCCTGCTTTCGCGCTCGATCACCCTGCCTCTGGCTCGGGCGGTCGGGCTCGCGGGCCACATAGCCGACGGGGACCTGCGCGATGATGTGGAGGAAAAATACCTGGAGCGCAGTGACGAGATAGGCGTCCTCGCGCAGGCCCTGGCGGCCATGATAACGAGCCTCCGCGAGGTCGTGGTCTCGGTGACCAGCTCGGCGGGCAACGTGTCCGCGGGCAGCTCGCAGATCAGCTCGACGGCGCAGGAGCTTTCCCAGGGCGCCGCGGAGCAGGCCTCGGCCGGCGAGGAGGTGAGCTCCGCGGTCGAGGAGATGGGCTCGACGATCAAGCAGAACGCCGACAACGCCCTCGCCGCCGAGGGCATAGCGCGCAAGAGCGCGGCCGACGCGGGCTCGGGCGGGGCCTCGGTCCTCCAGACCGTCACGGCCATGAAGGAGATCGCGGGCAAGATCACGATCATCGAGGAGATCGCCCGGCAGACCAATCTCCTGGCGCTCAACGCGGCCATCGAGGCGGCCAGGGCGGGCGAGGCGGGGAAGGGCTTCGCGGTGGTGGCGAGCGAGGTGCGCAAGCTCGCCGAGCGCTCGCAGACGGCCTCGCGCGAGATCTCCGAGCTCTCGGCCCGGAGCGTGGCCGTGGCCGAGGAGGCGGGCAAGCTCATCCAGGCCGTCGTGCCCGACATCGGCAAGACCGCCGAGGTCGTGCAGGAGATCACGGCCGCGAGCCGCGAGCAGAGCGCGGGCGCCGAGCAGATCGGCAAGGCCGTCGTCCAGCTCGACACGGTGATCCAGCAGAACGCCTCGGCCTCCGAGGAGCTGGCCTCCATGGCCGAGGAGCTCAACAGCCAGGCCGAGACCCTCGCCGAGACGCTGACCTACTTCAAGCTGCCCGAGGGCATGGTCTCGGCCTCCCGCGACGCTTCGTCCGCCGCGAGACGGCGCGAGGTGCAGGTCGCGCACGCCGCGGGCAGGGCGGGCCGAAGCGAGGCCGCAGG
>JAJXZP010000094.1 GCA_021779995.1 bacterium
CGGCCAGCGCGCGGCCAGCGCGCGGCTGGCGCGCGGCCGGCGCGACTCCGGCGCCGGCTCGGCTTTTAGGCGCCGGAGGCGATACAGGTCACCGTGAAGCGCCTCGACCGCGGACCGTCGAATTCGGCGAAAAAGACACCCTGCCAGGTCCCGAGCGCCGGCTCGCCCTTGCCGATCGGGATGGAGACCGAGCTGCCCGTCAGGATCGCCTTGATGTGGGCGTCCGAGTTTCCCTCGGCGTGCCTGAAGGAGGGACTGCGCGGCACGAGGCGCTCGAAGTAGGAGAGGACGTCGGCGGCCACGTCGGGATCGGCGTTCTCGTTGATGAGGACCCCGGCGGTCGTGTGCGGGACGTAGACTACGCAGAAGCCCTCATCGACTCCCGACCGGCGCGTCGCCTCGCGCACCTGGTCGGTCACCGCAAGAAGCTGGGACCGGCTCTCGGTCGTAATTTCGAAGGTGTAGCTGGTTTTCATGCGACCGAGCATAGCCTCTCGCCAAGGGCGCCACTAGTCCGGATCGGCCGCCTCGTGGGCTGAAAGCAGCCGGCGGAGGCTCTCGGCTAGGATCGGGCGCCAGCTTTTCGGTTCGAGGAGCTCGGCGCCCGGCCCCAGCCAGCGCACCAGCTCCGCCGCCGCCTCGGGGCCCGCCTCGGCGTAGCTCATGACCACCCGGCCGTCGGGAGCGCTTTCGAAGACGGCGTTCCCGTAGAACCAGTCCCGCCTGAGCCGCGCGGCCTGTTCCGGCTCGAGCGCGATCTTCACGGAACCGGTCTTCCGCCAGCGGTCCATCGCCCAGCGCAGCCAGCGCCGGTCCAGGATGGAGCCGACGTCGAAGTCGCTCTCCACGGGATGCAGGCCGGGCCCGGCCTTGATGTCGAGTACCCGGTCCGCGCGCCAGAGCCGGGGCTCCCCCTCGGGCTCGTCCCCGCTTCCGACCAGGTACCAGCGGTCGCGGTCCCAGAGAATGCCGCGGGGCTCCACCTCCCGCTCGGGCTCCTCCTCGCGATAGGGAGAGTGGTAGCGCAGCCGCACCCGGCCGCGGGAGAGGAGTGCCCGCAGGAAGCGGCTCACGACCATGCCCTCGCGAGCCTCGCCTCCTTCATCCTTGAACTGCGGATCGTCGGGCTCCCGGTGCAAAAGATCCACGGGCACCCGCTCGAAGCCGATGAAGCGCGAGGCGGTGGCCATGACCTTCCTCGTCTCCTCCGGCAGGGCGGCGAGCAGCTTGCGCTCGGCGAAGTCGGCCTCGGCGGGAAAGGGCATGACGCGCAGACGCCGCAGGAGGATGAGCCCGAGGAGGAGGGAGACCGCCTCCTCCGCCCCCAGGGTGACGGGAGGAAGGAAGTAGCCCTCGCGCAGCTTGAAGCCGCCGCCCCGCCCCATCTCCACGGAAACCGGCACGCCCAGGCCGCTCAGCACCTCGATGTCGCGGTAGACGGTCCGCATGGACACCTCGAAGCGCGAGGCGAGATCCTTAGCGGAAATGATCCTTCCCCCGCGCAGGAGAAGGAGGATGCCCATGGTCCGATCGAGACGATTCATCGCGCTTCCCTGGAAAGTATGACATGAGATGAGGCAGCGCGACAGTAGCATCCCATTCGCGGTCGACGACATCGCGGGCCACGACCTGCGCATCGAGCAGGCGGGACTTTTCGGCGCCCTCGTCGGGGAATGGATCGGCCGCCGCGAGGCCGGAGCCTGTGACGAGACCGGCCGGGGCCGCCGAAAGCTCAACCCGGGGAGCGGCCTATGGCACGTTTACGGATTTCCAGAAAAGTATGACACACCTTGTCTCGGAAGCCCGCTACACTCGACTGCGATGGAAGGCAGAATGGCTTTATACACCGACGGACACTTCATCGGGGAATCAGGAAAGGAGAACCACATGAGCGACACGACGATCGATGCGGCCCTGCTTACGCAGGCGGCCCTCACCCTGTTCGACGAGGCCTACCAGGGCCCCTCGAACGCGAATGGAACCTGGTTCGTCGACAACGAGCCGGACTGCGGCTTTCTCGGCAGCCTCGCGAAGGTCGACGCCGCCGCCGCGAGCAAACCGGTCCGGCCCGGCGACCCCGCGACCCTCGCCAGCCACGCCGGCCACCTCCGCTTCTCCCTATCCCTGGCCAACCGGGCGGCGAAGGGCGAGAACCCCTACCCGACGGCGGACTGGTCGAAGAGCTGGGCCGAGCACGAGGTGGATGAAAAGGCCTGGGTCGAGCTCATCGCCGGTCTTCGCGCGGAGTATTCAGCCTTCCGCGAGGTCCTCGGCTCGGGCGCAATGTGGAAGGACGCCGATTCGCTGACCGGCACCTTCGGGACGATCGCCCACGGCGCCTGGCATCTCGGCGTCATCCGCCAGGCCCTCGGCCTCGTCGCCACACCCCGGCGCTAGGAGCCGGCAAGGCCGCCTACCACCTGCGCCGAGCGACTGAGCTCGCCCCCGCGACCATGGCAGCGACCGCCCGCTCGATCGCTACCGCTCAAGTCTTCTATACGCAATTCTGTGCGGGCGGTCCGCCTCGGCCCCGAGCTGGGTGCGGCGCCACTCCATGTACTCGGTGAAGTTCCCGTCGTACCAGATCGCCTCCGAGTCGCCCTCGAAGGCGAGGATGTGCGTGCAGACCCGGTCCAGGAACCAGCGGTCGTGGCTCACCACGAGCGAGACCCCGGCGAAGTCGTCGAGAGCCTCCTCGAGGGCGCGCATCGTGTTCACGTCGAGATCGTTCGTCGGCTCGTCGAGGAGGATCACGTTGGCGCACTCCTGCACCATCATGGCCATGTTGAGCCGGTTGCGCTCGCCGCCCGAGAGCACGCCCACCTTCTTCGACTGGTCGGTGCCCGAGAAGTTGAACCAGGAGCAGAAGGCCCGGCTGTTCACCTCGCGCTTGCCGAGCTTCACGATGTCCAGGCCCCCGGAGAGCTGCTCCCAGACCGACTTCTCCGGGTCCAGGCCCGAACGCATCTGGTCGGCGTAGGCGAGCTTCACCGTGTCGCCCAGGCGAAGCTCGCCCGAGTCCGGCTTCTCCTGCCCCGTGATCATCTTGAGGAGCGTCGTCTTGCCCGCGCCGTTCGGCCCGATGAGCCCCACGATCGCTCCCGGCGGCACCTCGAAGTTCAGGTGCTCGTAGAGCAGCTTCCCGTCGTAGCCCTTGGCCACATCCAAAGCCTGGATGACCACGTTGCCCAGCCGCGGCCCCGCGGGGAAGACGATCTTCGCCTCGCGCAGCTTCTCCTTGCCCTCGTCGGCCAGGAGCTTCTCGTAGCGCTCGATGCGCGCCTTCGACTTCGCGTGCCTGCCCTTGGCGCTCATGCCGATCCAGTCGAGCTCGCGCTGCAGGGTCTTCGCGCGCTCCGACTCGCCCTTCTCCTCCATCTCGAGCTGCTTCTTCTTCTGGTCGAGCCAGGAGGAATAGTTGCCCTTCCAGGGAATGCCCTCGCCCCGGTCCAGCTCCAGGATCCAGCCCGCCACGTTGTCGAGGAAGTAGCGGTCGTGCGTCACCGCGATCACCGTGCCCGCATACTCGCGCAGGTGCCGCTCCAGCCAGGCCACCGTCTCCGCGTCGAGATGGTTCGTGGGCTCGTCGAGCAGGAGGATATCCGGCTTCTTCAAGAGCAGCCGGCAGAGCGCCACGCGCCGCCGCTCGCCGCCCGAAAGCACGTCCACCACCTTGTCCGCCGGCGGGCAGCGCAGCGCGTCCATCGCGAAATCCAGCCGCGCGTCCAGGTTCCAGGCGTCCGTCTCGTCGAGCCGCTCCTGCACCTTCGCCTGCCGCGCGGCGAGCTTGTCGAAATCCGCCTCCGGATCGCCGAAAGCCTCGTTGATCCGGTCGAACTCCGCGAGGAGGTCCACGATCTCCTGCACGCCCTCGCTCACGATCTCCTTCACCGTCTTGCCCGGCGCCAGCTCGGGCTCCTGCTCCAGCAGCCCGATCGTGTAGCCCGGAGCGACGCTCGTCTCGCCCGCGAACTCCGTGTCCCTCCCGGCGAGAATCCTCAAAAGACTCGACTTGCCCGAGCCGTTCAGGCCGATGACGCCGATCTTGGCGCCGTAATAGTACGAGAGATTGATGTCCTTCAGGACCTGCTTCGTGCCGTGCCTCTTGGAGACGCGGTACATCGTATAGATGATCTTCTTGTCGTCGACAGTGGTGGCCATGGGCGGACTATAGCAGGGAAGGCGCGTGAAGGTGTAGTGCGCCGCAGGGACGCGGCGCCGCGGACGAGCCTCGCCGAAGCGTCCAGCATCGGTGGCGTCATGGATGATGAGAGCCCGGCGGCGGGCGATAGTCGCTTATGACGTGAGTCTGCGCACCGGTTCCTACAGAAGACGGGGCCCCGCCTGGCTGCGTGCGGGCGCGCCTGCGGCTAGTCGTCCAGGCCCAGGCCGTCGAGGATCTTCGGGATGCACTTCTCGACCCGCGAGGCTCGGGTCGCGGGTTGCTTGGCCTGGGAGAAATGGAAGATGTAGGCCCGCTGCCGTCCCGGCGTCAGGGCCTCGAAGGCCGCCTTCAGGGCAGGGTCGGTATCCAGCCTGGACTGGAATTCCTCGGGCACTGCGTACTCCGCGGTCGTCTTGAGCTCCACCTTCAGGCCTGATTTCTCGACCTCGATGGCCTCGCGAATGTAGGCCTTCAGGGTCCTCTCCAGCCTGCGTATCTCCTGCACGCTCGTGAAGCGGATCTGCCGGCCGGCCTGCACGTTCTCCGTCTGCCGGATCAGGATGCCGTCGGCATCCTGCAAGAGGGCTCCCTTGTGGAAGAGGACCGCGCAGTAGTCCTTGAAGCCGTGCATGAGCAGCACGTTCTTGCCCTGGTAGGTGTAGCAGGGCTGCCCCCACTTCAGCTCCTCGGTCAATTCGCTATCGAGAATGATCTCCCGCAGCTTCTCGAACTCTTCCCGCCACTTCGTGGCCGCGCTCATGAACGCATCGACCTTTGGATTCATGTTCCCTCCTAGGACCGCAGGCCGCGCCCAGGCGCAGGCCGCTGTGGCTGAGCCGAACCGAGCTAAGGCGGCTCCCGACGAAGCGCCGAACGAGGCCGAGTGGAGCAGGCCCGGTGGTGGGCAAAGTTCCTTCGGATGCATTTTCAAAAATCGGACGATTTTTGATAGAGCTACCCTGAATCGCGGTAAAGAAGCTCTCCGCGCACGAGTAGAAAATGACCCGCGCCTGGATCACGAGGTTTCCGCTTTTCAGACAGCCGTCAGCCCGCAGGCGCGCGCCTGCCTCGCTCGATCGGCCGCTGCTTCTCGCGGCCGCACGACGCTTCTCTCCCCCGAGCGCAAAACGGACGAAGTGGGTGATTCCTCCTGCGGAATTCCGACGGACAAGGAGCGAGACTGGGTTGTGAAAACCATCCACCTCGGGTTTCATGGCGAACCAAGAAATGTCGCGAAAAATGTCAGCTCGTGGTACCGGCGGAAAAGCCGCAAAAAAACAAAAACTCGCTACTCTTTAGTAGAGTAGCGAGTTGCACTTCGTCGGGCATCCCGGACTCGAACCGGGGACCCCGAGTCCCCCAGACTCGTACGCTAACCACCTGCGCTAATGCCCGATTGCGCTCTCTCTCGAAAGCGGTCTGACTTTAGCACGTGCCAAGCTCACGGGTCAAGGCGCTTCGAATATCCGGAAAAGGGCGACTCCCGCGCGAAAGGGGCGTTTCTCCCAAGTAGCCGCCCACGTCCCGGTCGAAGGTCTTACTTTTTTCTGAAATCGCCTCGCCGGGAGACGATCGCAGATATTCCACAGCCTCTCGGCATTGTCCAAGGACAGTCGACGCACTAGATTGTAGAGACGGTACCCAACAGATGACCAGCTCCGGCTCTTCCATCCGCGATCGCTATTTCCCGGCGCTCGCCCAACGCAATTTTCGCATATTCTGGACGGGGCAGCTCGTCTCGGTCGTCGGCACCTGGATGCAGAACATCGGTCAGGACTGGCTGGTGCTGGAAATCACCGGCTCGGCGGCCAAGCTCAGCATCGTCGCCGCGATCCAGTTCCTGCCCATGATGCTCTTCTCCTTGTTCGCTGGCCCCTTCATCGATCGCTTTCCCAAACGCCGCACCCTTATCTTCACGCAGAGCGCGCTCGCGATCCTCGCCCTGGCCCTCGCCCTCATCACGGCCACGCACGTGGTGCGCTACTGGATGATCCTCGTGCTGGCCTTCCTCCTGGGCATGGTCACCCTCATCGACAATCCGACGAGGCAGGCCTACGTGATAGAGCTCGCGGGCCGCGAGTCGCTCATGAACGCGGTGTCGCTCAATTCGGCGGCCTTCAACACCGCGCGCATTTTCGGCCCCGGCGTCGCCGGGCTCCTCATCGAGCTCCTGGGCATAGCTCCCTGCTTCTTCCTGAACAGCTTTTCCTTCCTGGCGGTCATAGGCGCCCTGCTCTTCATAGATACGCCGCCCCTGGCCTCGGCCCGCGTGGTCGAGGGGGTGCGGGACGTGCTCGCGAGCACGCGCGACGGGCTTTCCTACATCCGCAAGAAGAGCGAGATCGCGGTGCCCCTCGTTCTCATGGCCGTCGTCTCGACGATCGTCATCAACTTCAGCATCTTCGTGCCGACCTTCGCCAAGATCACCCTGGGGAAGACGGCGGCCGGCTACGGATTTCTCATGACCTCGATGGGCATCGGCTCCCTGATAGGCGCCCTCGCGCAGGCCGTCCGCAGCAAGGCGGGGCCCAGCGCCTCCCGGCTCTTCGGTGCGGCCATCGCCATGTGCGTCGCCATCCTGCTCTGCGGCCTGCAGCGGAGCTACCTGCTTTCCTGCGTGCTGCTCGGCTTCGCCGGATTCTTCATGATCACCTTCGCCACCTCGACCAACGCGATCATCCAGCTCAGCTCGGACGACGATCACCGCGGCCGCGTCATGAGCGTCTACTCCCTGGTCTTCGGCGGCGTCACGCCCATCGGCTCTCTCTACGCCGGCGGACTCTCCGAAGCGGTCGGCCCCGCCCTCTGTATGACCATCAGCGGAGCCGCGGGGCTCGTCTTTTCGGCTGCCCTCCTGATCAGGCGCCGCCGCCTCGACCGGAACGCCTAGCCGACGGTCTCCACGCGCATCATGTTGGTCGTGCCCCGCTTGTCCAGCGGCAGGCCGGCCACGAACACCACCCGGTCGCCCTTCTTGAGCGCACCCGCGGATTTGCAGAGCTCGGTGGTCTCGGAGACTATCGCGTCGAGACTATCGGCCGGATGGTCAAGGAGGAAGGGGTAGACGCCCCAGTTCATGGCGAGCTGGTGGTAGACGGTCTCGTCCTTCATGAAGGCGAAGATGGGCATGCGCGGCCGCAGCCGCGAGATGAGGCGGGCGGCGTGCCCCGTCTCGGTGAGGACGAGGATCGCGGCGGCCCCGCACTCGTAGGCGACGGACACCGCGTTGTACGACAGGATCGCCGGCAGGTCGCCCGCCCGCACCTGGGGCGGCACGTTTCGGTGGTACTCCGTATAGTCGAAGGCCGTCTCGACCTCGCGGATGATGCTGCACATCGTCTCGACGACCTTCACGGGGTAGCGACCCATGGCGGTCTCGCCCGAGAGCATGACGGCGCTCGTCGAATCGAAGCAGGCGTTGGCGACGTCGGAGGCCTCGGCGCGGGTGGGCATCGGGCTTTCGATCATGGACTCGAGCATCTGGGTCGCCGTGATCACCGGCTTGGCCGCGAGGTAGCCGGTGCGGATGAGCCGCTTCTGGGCGATGGGCACCTTCTCGATGGCGATCTCCACGCCCATGTCGCCGCGGGCCACCATGATGCCGTCGGCGGCCTCGACGATCTCCTCGGCGTTGGCCAGGCCCTTCGCGCTCTCGATCTTGCCGATGAGCTTGCAGGTGCTCTTGCGGCCCGACGCGGTCTTCGAGCGCTCGATGAGGCGTCGCACCTCCTTGATGTCGGTGGCCTCGCGCACGAAGGACAGCGCCACGTACTCCACTTCCTGCTCGACCGCGAAGGTGATGTCGCGGATGTCCTTGTCGGAAAGGAAGGGGATCGGGTAGTCGACATGGGGTATGGTGAGATGGGCCTTGGGCCGCAGCGAGCCCGGGTTGCCGATGCAGACCGAGACGTAGCCCTCGCCCTTGGCGACGACCTCGCCGGCGAAGTACCCGTCCATGAGCAGCACGCGCTGGCCGATGACGCAGAGCGAGTCGATGAGGGGGAGGTTGGTGTAGATGCGGCCCGGCTCGGGCGAGACAAGGACCTCGATGCCCTCGGGCGGCCTGGACTCGATGACGAGGGTCGTGCCCGTCTCGATCGGCAGGGCCTCGGCGTAGCCGTAGACGCGCACGGCCGGCCCCTTGATGTCGGCCATGATGGCGGCGGGCACCTTCAGCTCGGCGCGGGCCTGACGCACCATGGCGATGGCCGAGCGGGCTTCCTCCGGCGTCTTGTGCGAGAAGTTCAGCCTGAAGACGTTCACGCCGGTGGCCATCAGGGCCTTCACCGTCTCCGGCGTCTCGGAGGCCGGGCCGAGGGTCGCTATGATTTTCGTTCTTTTGTCGAGTTTGTCCATGTAGCGGGTATCTCCTTAACCAGGGATGATTCTATCCCTAAAAGCGCTTGAGTGGAAAGACTGAGCGCCGCCCGCATCCGGCATGGCCGCGATGCAGGGCGATGAACCGGCGGCTCGGACTTGACCGGAACGGGGAAATTGGTTATATGAATAAATGTACATATGTTCATTCGAGTCGAGGTCGAACATGACTAATTCCGTGCCGCGGTCCGCCGAGAGCGAAACGCGGCCGCAGGCGAGTCCTCCCGCGGGGGGCCAAGCCACGGTGAAGGATCTTCCGGTCGAGGCCTGCGGCTGCTCCCAGGTCCATCCAGCCGGCGTGGAGGCGGCCCTGAGAAGCCTTCCGTCCTCCGACCTGCTCGCCGGCATCGCCGAACTCATGAAGGTCTTCGGCGACTCGGGCCGTCTCAGGATCCTCTTCGCTCTCGCCGCGGCGGAGCTCTGCGTCTGCGATCTCACCGCCTTGACAGGCTGCAGCCAGTCGACCGTCAGCCATCAGCTCGCCCTGCTCCGCGCCGCCCGCCTCGTCCGGAGCCGCCGCGCGGGCAAGAGCGTCTTCTATTCCCTGGACGATTCGCACGTCGACTCCCTGCTCAGACTCGGCCTCGAGCACGCCGCGGAGCGGTCGCGTACCAGCTCAGGAGGCGGCGCATGAGCCGCGACGGCACGGAGGCGCTCCGCTTCGGGTCCGAGGAGAGCGGCGTCGGCTGCGCGGCCTGCGAAGCCGCCGAGCGCGAGGAGGTCGGCTGCGTGGCCTGCGAAGCCGTCGCGCGAGAGGAGCGCGGCTGCGGTTGCGCCGCCTGCACCGCCGCCGAGCGAGAAGGCGCGGGCGGAGCGAAACGGAGGGTCAATCCGGCGCTCCGCCGCGAAATTCTCCTTTTAGCCGCCGCGGCAGCCCTGGGCGCCGCGGCCCTCCTCCTCCGCCCTCCCCTGCGGGACATCCTCGCGGTGATCGCCTATCTCGCGGCCGGATGGGAGGTCCTGGCGGGAGCCGCCGCCGATATCCGCCGCGGACGGGTGTTCGGCGAGCTCTTCCTCATGTCGATCGCCACGCTCGGCGCCCTCGCCATCGGGTATTACGAGGAGGCGCTCGCGGTGATGATCTTCTACCGCGTCGGTGAGCTCCTCGAGGAATCGGCGACCAGGCGGAGCCGCGCCTCCGTCAGGTCCCTCCTCGACCTGCGGCCCGATCGCGTCCGCGCGCGGCGGGGCGATGAATGGGTGGAGCTCCCGCCCGAGGAGGCCGCGGCCGGCGACCGCTTTCTCGTCAAGCCGGGGGAGCGCATCGCCCTGGACGGCCGGGTCCTCGAAGGCGAGGCCTTTCTCGACTGCTCGGCCCTCACCGGCGAGTCCCTGCCGCGCCCCGTCGCGGCCGGAGCCGAGGCGCTCGCCGGCTGCATAGCGCTGGACGGCTCACTCGTCCTGGAGGCGCTTCGCCCCGCGAACGAGTCGTCGGCCGCCCGGATAGCCGCTCTCGTCGACGAGGCCGCCGCGAGGAAGGCGCCGATCGAGCGCTGGCTCACCCGCTTCGCCGCCGTCTACACCCCCATCGTCGTCCTGCTCGCCGCGGCCGTGGCCGTCCTGCCGCCCCTCCTCGTCCCCGGTCAGGCTTTCGCCGTCTGGGCCTACCGCGCCCTGGTGATGCTGGTCATCTCCTGTCCCTGCGCCCTCGTGCTCAGCGTGCCCCTGGCCTACTTCTGCGGCCTCGGCGGCTGCGCGCGCCGGGGCATACTCGTCAAAGGGGCGCAGACCCTCGAGGCCCTGGCCGACGTGCGGACCGTCGTGTTCGACAAGACCGGCACCCTCACCGAGGGCAGCTTCCGCGTCATGTCCCTGCGCCCGGAGGCGGGCCGGAGCGAGGAGGAGCTGCTCTCGCTCGCGGCCGCGGCCGAGGCCCTGTCCACCCATCCGATGGCGCTGTCGATCCGCTCGGCCGCCGCCGCTCGGGGGCTCTCCCTCGGGAACGAGGACGAAGCCTCGGAGATCCGGGAGCTGCCCGGAGCCGGCGTCGTGGCCCGGGTGGGGAGCATGCGCATCGCGGCGGGCAACGACCGCCTCCTCCACCTGGAGGGAATAGCCCACGATCGCTGCGATCCCGACGGCAGCGTGGTCAACGTGGCCGTGGACTCGGTCTTCGCGGGCAGCATTCTCCTCGGCGACGAGATCAAGGCCGACGCCCGATTCGCCCTGAGGCGGCTCGCGGCCCTGGGGGTGGTGCGCACGGTCATGCTCACGGGCGACGCGCACTGCTCAGCCCGGCCCGTCGCCGACGAACTCGGCATCGGCGAGCTGCACGCCGATCTCCTGCCCGAGGACAAGCTCGAGCGCCTCGAACGGATCAAGGTCTCGGCCGGGACTGGGCGGACCGCCTTCGTCGGCGACGGGATCAACGACGCACCCGTCCTCGCGGCGGCCGACGTCGGCATCGCGATGGGTTCCGGCTCCGACGTCGCCGTCGAGAGCGCCGACCTCGTCCTCATGACCGACGAGCCGTCGAGGGTCGCCGAGGCGATCTTCCGCGCCCGCCGCACGAGGAAAATCGTCGCCGAGAACATCGTGTTCGCCCTGGCGGCCAAGGCCGCGCTCCTGGGGCTCGGAGCCCTGGGGCTCGCCGGCATGTGGCTGGCCGTCGTCGGCGACGTCGGGGTCGCCCTCGCGGCGGTGGCCAACTCCCTGCGGACGATGGGCGGCGGCTTTCCCCGCGGCGATTGAGGAGAGCGGAAGCTTGTGCAAAACGCGTCGGCATTTTGCACAAGCGACTCGAAACTGCGGTCAGGACGTTTCGCGCGGGGCCCAGCGCTCGAGCGCCGCGCGCAGTATGTCCATGCCGACCGGCTTCTGGATGAACTCGTCGATGCCGGACCTCATGAAGTCCCGATTTTCGTCCAAGCCCGAGAGCGCCACGATGGCTGCGCGCCGGCGCCCCTCCCCCGCCTCGATCGACCGCATCGCCGCCGCGACCTCCAGCCCGTCCATGCCGGGCATGGAAAGGTCGAGCAGCACGAGATCGAAGCCGGCGCCGCCGAAGGCCTGCAGGGCTTCCTGCCCGTCCCCGGCGGCCCGGACCTCGGCCCCGAGCCGCTCGATGAGACGCTTGAGGATTTCCCGGTTCTGCGGATCGTCGTCCACGACGAGGACGCGCATCTAGCCGGCGCCGTTCCCGCCTGCGTCGGCGGCCGGCCCGGCTCGGAGGCTGGCCCACGCGGCGGCGAGACGAGTGGCGCGGCTCAGGGCCACGGCCCGATCCTCGTCTTCGAGGGCGAGGACCAGCCGCCGCAGCGAGGAACCGGCTCGCTCCATGGCGAGATGCGAAAAGATCGAGTCCAGCTCCCGCGCGATGGTACGGACCGCGTCGATGCGCCCGGCCTTCGCCGCCGCGTCGACATCTTCGAGCAGCCGGGGCACATCGGTATCGGCGGTCGCGATGACCTGTCCGAGCTCGGTCCACCGGCTCGACCAGGTGCTCCGGTAGGTCTCCGAATCGAGCCGCTCGCGGAAGTCCACCGCCTCGTCCATGCGCGCGAGGAGCTTGGGCACATCGACGGGCTTGGCGAAGACGGCATCGAAGTCCACGCCCGAGCGCGCCACCTCCTCCGGATCGAAGGCGGTCAGCGCGATGAGGGGAAGGCCGGAATCGTAGCGGTTTCCCGAGTAGCCGCGGATGGCGCGTCCCAGCTCGATGCCGCTCATACCCGGCATCTGGATGTCCAGGATGGCGCAATCGGGCGGCCTTTTCTCGAGCAGGCGCAGGGCCTCGGCCCCGCTGGAGGCGGTGTCCGCGCGGTGGCCGGCGTTCGCCAGAATGGCGGCCATGTACTCGAGGTTGACTTCGTTGTCGTCGACCACGAGGAGCCGATAGACTCGCTCCGGCCCCGGAGCCGCGCTCGGCGCCGGGGCGGGCTCCCCGACGGGCAGGAGGATGGTGAAGGCCGAGCCCTTGGCGGGCTCGCTGTGGAGCCTGATCTCGCCCCCGAGAGCGCGCACGATGTTCCGCGCCAGCGAAAGGCCGATCCCGGCTCCTCCCCGCTTCGTATAGGGAGAGGCCAGCTGGACGAAGGGCGAAAAGATCCTGCCCTGGTCCTCGGGCGGGATGCCCTCGCCCGAGTCGGCGACCGTGAGGAGAAGATGGGGGACGTTGCCCGAGCGGTGCTCCACGGCCGCGTCGACGCGCACGAAGCCCCGCTCGGTGAAGGTCACGGCGTTGTCCAGCAGGGCCGCCAGGGCCCGCTGGAGCCGGTCGGGATCGGAGAGGATGGTCTCGTCGGGCACGGGCGCGAGGGCGAACTCGAGGCCCTTGGCCTCGGCGGCCGCCCGGGCGGGCTCGCAGGCGCGGGCCACGAAGGCGGCGAGGGGAAAGGCGTATCTGCGCACGCTGCCCGTGCCCGTCTCGAAGCGCACGAAGTCCAGGATGTCCCCGAGGACGTCGAGCAGGCCCTGGGCGCTCGCGATGATGGCCGAGGCTCGGCGCTCCGGCTCGGGGCTGCCCATCTCGATGAGCCGGGCGGCGGCGAGCACGCTCGCCACCGGGCTCTTGAGCTCGTGGCTCATCGAGGCGAGAAAGTCGCTCTTGGCCTTGTTGGCCCGCTCCGCCTCCTCGCGCGCCATGTCGACGAGCTCCTCCATGGCCTTGCGCCGGCTTATGTCCTCGCAGATCAGTATGGCGTGCGTGACGCTGCCCGCGGGCGAGCGGACCGGGGAGGCGTGGATCGCCGTCCAGCTTCCGGCCGCCGCGCTTCCGCTTTCGCCGCCGGGGGAGGAGGCTCCGGCGCTCCGGCGCTCCGCCGACCCGAGCCGCGGCTTGATGTGCACCTCGTCGCGCACATCGAAGCCGCCCAGCACGAGCGAGCGGAATTCCTCGGCCTGCTTCGCGTCGATATCGAAAAACGAGAAAAGCTCCGAACCGAGCACGTCCTGGGGGACCAGGCCCGAAATCCGGAAAAACGTCGGATTGACGTATTCGACGCGGAAATTCCGGTCGGCCACGAGCACGCCGGCGTTGAACTGGTCCACGGCCTGGTAGAGCTCGCGCAGCATCTCCTCGGACTTCCTCCTGAGGGTGATGTCGCGTATGACCCCCACCGAGCCGACGAAGGACGGAACTTCTCCCTCGGGCAGCAGGTATTCGCCGGCCGCCGTCACCTCGCCGTAGGAGATGACGGTGGCGATCATATCGTCGAGGCCGGCGCGCGTTCCCGACTTGCGCCGCAGGCGGACTTCGAGGTTCTCGGTCCGCCGGTCTATGGCGCGGCGTTCGTTGAAGAGCTTGGGGCTGAGGGCCGGGCCGGTCCGCGCGCCCTTGAAGAGCTCGAGCACCGTGTCGCGGTCCACCACGCTGGCGTCCTCCTCGTTGAGGAGGACCGAAAAGTGCCTGCCGACCAGGTCGGCGGGATCGTAGCCGAGCAGGCGCACCGAGTTGTTGATGAAGGTGAAGCGGCCCTCGTCGTCGAGCTCGTAGACGATGTCGGGGAGGGAGTGCACGAGGTTTTCGTACCGGCGCTCCAGCGAGCTGAAGGCCCCGACGAAGCGCCGCTTGAGCGCCGCCAGGGCCTGGAAGTAGCCGCCGACGCGCTCGGTCCAGAGCTCGCCTCCGCGCAGCAGGTAATCGAAGCCCCCGGCCTCCAGGAGGTTCGGGGCGCTCCCCTCCTTTTCGGGGGAGAGGAGGATGACGACGAGGTAGGAGCGCGGGGGCAGGGGCAGAAGATCGCGGATCTCGATCCACTGCCCGGCGTCCACGAGGAAGAAGTCGGCCGACTCGGCGCGGAGGGTGGCGTCGAGGGCCTCGGCCCACTCCGTCGCGACCAGGCCTTCCGCGCCCCGCGCCAGCGCGGGCTTGAGGCCGACGGCGCGTATCGCCTCGGCCAGGAGGCCCCGCTCGGCCTCGTCGGGCGTGGAGATGAGAACGGTCAGCTGGTCCTGCTTGTCCATAGGTACAAGTCTGGTCGGATTCGCGCGGGAATCAAGAGCGACTCCCCGGTCCATCCCCTTATTTGATGGCGCCTATGCGGGAGGGCGGCCAGATCCTGAACAGCGCGTAGCCCTCGATGAAACGCCGGTCCAGCGCGAAGGGTTCCAGATTGGACACGTAGAGAATGGAGCTCGGATCGGTTCCGTCGAGCGAGCGTATGCCGGGCCGCTCGTGCTTGAAGCGGAAATCCAAGGAATTGTAGCGATTGTCGCCCATGGCGAAGTACTGATGGGGCCCGAGGTAGCCGGAGCCGGCGGGGAATTCCGGGAAATTCCGGAAATCGTAGAGCCGCAGGTAGGTCAGGAGATCGCCCGCCTCGGTCTCCAGAGCGGAGCGCTCCTTGTCGGCGAGGAAGTTCTCGATGGTCGCTCCGGAAGCCATGAGCTGAAGGTCGCGCTCGATCCGGGCCAAAAGGTTCGTCTTGATGAGGAGGTCGAAGACCCGCGTGCCTCTCGTGTAGGCGTCCGCCCCGGAAGCCAGGGCCGGCGGGGTCGCGCCGTAGGCGGCCAGCTCGGTGCGGAGCCGGCCTGAGCGCGCCAAGGCCAGGGTGAGCGGCAGGTCCTCGTCCCGCTCGCCGACACCCATGCGGGACAGGGCGTTGCCGCCCTGATCCCCGGCCTGGGCGCCCGATACCAGACTGTCACGCGCGCTCACGACGAGCTGATTGAGGCGCGGCAGCTGCCTGGCCTCGAACGAGGCGACGCCGGGGCGGTCGCGCGCCAGCTCGGTCTCGATGCGCGAAACCGTCGCCGCGAGGGCCGCGCCCAGGGCCGCGGGATCGGCGGCGTTCTTGCGCCGATCGATGGCGGTCAGCATGGTGCGGATCGACTGATCGATGGGTATCGTGGCTATGTGGGCGCGCTCGGCGTCGGGCAGCTTCCACAGATCCACCTGGGAATAGGCGCGGTCCGCGGCCACCGGCGCGAAGCCCGAGTCTCCGGCGCGCTTCGCGTAGAGCACGTCGTCCACCATCATGAGCTTCTCGCCGGGCACCCCCACGATGCGCTTGACGAGCGGGTCGGCCTTCGGGCTGCCGTCGGGCAGCTTGTCGATGTTCACCGCCGTGAAGGTCACCATGGACACGAGCTGCGACAGGTATTTCTTGAGGTCCACGTGGTGGTTCTCGGGATAGCGCGGATTGGCGATGGTGACGACGTCGCCGCGCTTCGGCAGCCGCGCGAAGGGCAGGCGCCAGTCGGTCAGGGGGATGCGCGGCCCGGCGAGGAACTTGGCGGTGAAGGGGCGGTCTCCCGAGAGGAAGACCGGCACCATCGACTCCGAGGGTACGACGTAGAGCTGGAAGATGAAAATGTTGACGAGGATGACGGCGATGGCCGCGAAGGCGAGGGCGTCCACCCATTCGAGGATGATGCCGAGAGGGCCCTTTTTCTTGGCGTTCCGATGAGCCCGGCGCAGGGAGCGATCCTCGAGCTCCTCGCGGGTGATGAGCCCCAGGGCGGCATATACGGAAGGACGAGAGGCCGAGAAGAAGAGCGCGAGCCCGATCGCGAGGGAGACGACGGAGAGCGAGAAAAGAAACACGACGCGTCCGGAGCCGATGAGGAGGAGATTGGACCAATCGACGCGCGGCAGAGAGCACGCCACGTAATGGACGACGAGGCCGTAGCCCGTGAACTTCTTGAAGGCGGAGAACAGCTCGGGCCTGCCGCGCCGGTAGATGGCGTCGAGGAAGACCAGCTCGCCGGCCGCGAGGCCGAGGGTCGCCAGGGCGTAGACGGCGTAGTACACGGTGAAGCGCGGACAGCCGGAGAGAAGGAGGGCCGCGACGATGGAAGCCGTCCAGACCAGCGCCAGTATGGCCGGGAGGCGGGCCTTACCCGATTCGAGGGCCGCGGCCGGGGAAGCGTTCTTCCCGGCCGGCGCGGCGGATTTTCGAGTGCTCTTCATGGAACGACACTATCCCGTGCCGGGGCGCCAGGGTCAAGCGTGTTCCGCGGCCCCCGCCGGGGCGATCAGAGGGTGAAGGTGCGCCCCTCCCGCGCCATCTCGACCTCGAGCGAGGTCTTGCCGCGGATCTTCCCCTGGTAGAAGAGCTCGAGTTCCTGGAGCTCGGCGTCGGTCCGGTTCGGGTCGTGGTGGAAGAGCACCAGGCGCTTCACCCTGGCCTTGTGGGCCACGTTGATGCCGTATTCGTAGGACGAGTGCCCCCAGCCCACCTTGCCCGAGACGAACTCCTTGGCGGTGTACTGGGTGTCGTGGACCAGGAGATCGGCCCCCTGGCAGAAGCGCAGGAGCTTCTCGTTCTCCTCGCGGGCGGCCTCCTCGCCCTCGAGGGCCGCGTCCTCGTCGTAGTTCGGGTCGGCCGGATCGGTCGGAAAGACGTTGCTGAAAGGCTCGTTGTCGTAGACGGTGACGAAGGACTTGCCCTTGTACTCGATCCTGTAGCCCAGGCAGAGTATCGGGTGATTGAGGTACTTGGTCGTCACGTAGATCCCGTCGCCGAGGTCGAGCGTCGTCTCCTTGATCTGCTCGTACTCGATCTTCGCCGAAAGCTCCTCCTGGCGGACCGGCCAGTACCGGTAGGAAAGCTGGGAGCCGATGACGGTCTCCAGGCTGTCGTCCTCGTAGCTGATGGGGCCGCGGATGCGGAGCTTCGTGCCGGGCACGTAGATGGGCGTGAACATCGGGAAGCCCATGATGTGGTCCCAGTGCGTGTGGGTGATGAAGATGTCCGCCGAGATGGAGCCCCTCTTAATGTCCTCGCGCATGAGCTTGTCGCCCAGCTGGCGGACGCCCGAGCCGGCGTCGACGATGATGAGCCTGTCGTCGCAGCGGACCTCGAGGCAGGAGGTGTTCCCGCCGAACTCGACGGTGTCCGGCCCGGGTGTCGGCATGGATCCTCGGTCGCCCCATATCTTCATCGTGAACATGGATCTCTCCGTTCCTCGGTCAGGCGCCGAGCTTGAGGAAAACCTTGGCCTTCTCGATCTCGGCGTTGACCGGACCCACGAGCTCTTCGAGGATGCCCTTCTCTATGCCGAGGAGGGAGTAGACTTCGGGGCTGGGCTTCTCCGGATAGAGGTTCCCCGAAAAGCCGATCCCCTCGCGGTTGGCGAAGAAATTGGCCACGGCGACCGTGCGCAGGATATCGCCGTGCTCGCCCGAATAGCCGCCGAGATCGTGGTGCCAGGCTATGGTGTCGGCGATGGCGCCGGTGAGCCGCCAGCTTTCCGCCACGATCCTGCCCGCCTCGCAGTGGTCTATTCCCAGGGCCCTCCGCTCGGCGGCGAAGAGGGCGAGGCCCTCCCGGTCGGCGGTCGACATGGTCCTGACGTAATCGTCCGCGAGGGCGTTGTTGAGGGGAATCTTGCCGATGTCGTGCAGGAGCCCCGCGGCGAAGTATTCCTCCACCATCTTGGCGTCGATGCCTCGGCGCCGCGCCAGGAGCTTGGCCGTGACGCCCACGCAGAGCGAATGCCGCCAGAAGCCTTCCATGTTGAGGGCGCGGAAGTCCTTCTTGCTTGAGACGCGGTCGAGGACGGCGGAGCTCAGCGCGAGATTCTTGACGGTGTTCACGCCGAGCATGATGATCGCGCGCACGAGGCTCGTGACCTGGGTGCCGAGCCCGTAGTAGGCGGAGTTGATGAGCTTGAGCACCCGGCCCATGAGGACCGGGTCGAGCTGGATGACGCGGTCCAGGTCTATGGGGCTGGTCTTGGGGTTGTTGCAGACCTCGAGGACCTTGCCCACCGTGGTCGGCAGGCTGGGCATGCCGCCTATGTAGTCGCGAACCCGCCGAAGATTGTCAGTCAATATTCCGCCCCTTGTCTCGCCGCATGATGTCTATGAGCTTCGCCAGCCGAGGCGAAACGCGCACTCCCGCTATCTCCATCGGCAGCCCGTCGGAAGAGATCACTACCGAGGCGGTCTCCGGGGGTATGGGCCCGGCGAAGTCCAGCAGGGGAGGCGGCACGCGCCGTTCCCCTCGCCGCCGCTCCTCACCCTCGCGCCGGTCGGCCTCGCCGCGCCGGTCGGCCTTCCTCCGGTCCTCGACGCGGCGCTCGAAGTCGGCGCGTCGATCCGTGCCGCTGCGCCGCGGACTGGGCGAGCGCCTCGGATCGGCCGCACGGTCGGCGCCTTCCCCGGAGCTCTGCCGTTTCCGTTCTCCGGAGGCCAGGAGACTCGGCTCCTGAGGAGACTCGCCCTCCTCTTCCGTTTCGGCCCCGGTCGAGAGGGACTCTATGAGACCGTCGATCTTCCCTTCGAGCCCCGAAGAGCGGAACTCCTCCTGCTTCTCGGGCGGAAGCGCTTCGGACAGCGATTTCAAGTACTCCAGGAGCTGGGCCGTCGGCGTCCCGAAGATGGACCCTTCGCCGGACAGACCGGAACCTTCCTGGCTCGGCTCGGCCTCGGAGAGAACGGCCTCGGAGGGCGCGCCTCCTCCGGAATCACCCTCGCCGCCAGGCGCCGCTTCGTTCTGCGCCGCTTCGTTCTGCGCCGCCTCGTGCGGCGAAGCCTCTTCCGACGACAGCTCTTCCAGCGCCGCTTCGGCCGAGGGCTCCGCCTCCGGCCTATCGGAAACTTCGGCGTCCTCAGACCAAATATCCTCAGGCGCTTCCTCGAAGGAAAGGGGAGAAGCCGCATCGGTCGGAGATTCGTCCCCCAGCGTCTCTTCGACATATTCCGGCAGGTCTTCCTCCGGAAAAAGCTCCTCGGAGAGAGGCCCAAGCTCCGGTTCCAGCTCGGCAAGTTCAGACTCCGGCTCGGCGGCCTCGGGTTCGAGCACCGGTTCAGGCTCGGCGGGCTCCGGCTCGGAGAGCTCGGGGGCCGGCGGTTCCGGCTCGGTCTCGGGCTCCGGTTCGGGAAGTTCGAACGTCGGCGGCTCGGGTTCACGCTCCAACTCGGGCTCAGCTTCGGGCTCGACCTGGCGAGCCTCGGTCCTCGAAGGAGGAGCGGCATCCCTATCCTGCGGCGTCTGCCGGGGCGGCGTCTGCCTCGGCATCGGCGGCAAAGGTTGCGGCAAGGGCGGGGCCTGCGGCGGCATCGGCGACTGCATCGGTGGCGGCTGCATCGGCAAAGGCTGCGGCGACTGCGGTGGCAAAGGCTGCGGCTGTGGCGCCTGCATGGCGGGCATCGGCAAAGGCGGCATCTGCGGCATAGGCGGATACCCCGAGCTCTGGAATCCTCCGCTCGGCCAGCTCGGGCTCGCCTCGGGAGCCGCAGGCGGCGCCTGCAGGCGGCCGCCGGACTCGGCCCCGCCCGGGTCCGAACCCGAGCCCTGCCTTCCGCCGCCTCCGGCCTCGCGCCGATCGGCATCGTCCACGAGGGCGTCGAGACCGCGCGGGGCTTCCTCCTCCTCGAGCGCGAAGGAGGGCTCTTCGGCCTCGTCGAGGGGCTCGGCCCCGAAATCCTCGTCGCGCTCGTCGAGGAAGAGAATTTCCTCCTCCTCGGCGACGGCGATCGGCTCGGCGGCCGTCATGGACGCGAAACCTTCGAAGCCGGTCTCGGCCTCGGCCTCCGCGTGCGGCGAGCCAGATTCCCCGCCCGAGGGAACCGCGTCGCCGCCCGCGGCGGCCCGCAGCACGCGCAGGTTCTTGTCCCAGGCCTCGCGGACGTCGGAGGAATAGTTCTTCACGGCGCCTTCCAGGATGTCCAGGCTGGCCAAAATCGCGTCGGGGTCCTCGTTCCCCGCGGCTCCCGAAAGGGTCACGAGCCGCTCCGCGGCCGCGACCGACTTGCTCTTCTCGCCGAGCGCGCGGTAGGCCGCCGAAAGCTCCATCTGGATGTCGGCATCGTCGGGGTGATCGCGCTCGAGCTCGACGAGGGCTGCCTTCGCCCCCTCCCAGTCGCCCTTGCGGGCCCTGGCCTTGGCCAGCTCGAAGCGGGCGCGGGCGTCCTCGGGGCGCGAGCGCAGGTACTCAAGGAGCTCGGACTCGGCCCGGGCGAAGTCGCCCCGCTCGGCCGCCAGCCGAGCCAGCTCGACGCGGAAAGCGACTTCCTTCGGGTCGAGCCTGAGGATCTTCTCGTAGACCTTGCGCGCGGTGTCGGAGTCGCCGAGCTTTTCGAGGGCGACGGCATAGGGCTTGAGCGCCTTGATGTCGTCGGGGCTGCGCCGGATGATGTACTCCAGGGTCTCCTTGGCCTCGCGGTGCCGCCCGAGATTGCCGTAGAGGCTCGCGAGGTGCAGCCTCAGGTCCTCGTTGTCGGGCATCATCTCGACGAGCTTCGTGATCTCCTGGAGGGCGGCGTCCCAGCGCCCCGACTTTTCGAGGAGCTGCTCGATGTTGAGGGCGGCCTTGATGAAGCCGGGATCGGCCTCGATCGCCTGCCGGAACCAGCGCAGGGCGTCGTCGACCTTGCCCTCCTCGGCATAGACGAGACCGATGTTGTTGCGCGCCTCGGCGTTGAGCGGATCGATGGCGAGGACCTGGGTGAAGAGGTCGAGGGCGCGCTTGTGCTTGCCGTTCTGGAGCAGGGACAGGCCGTACTTGCCCATGGCCTCGACCCAGCCCGGCCTCGCCTTGACGGCCAGCTCGTACTCCTTCAGCGCCTCGTCGTGCTTGCCGAGGGCGCTGTAGGCGTAGCCCAGGTTGTAGTGGAAGGAAGGATAGTTCGGATCGACCTGGAGGCCCTTCCAGAAAACGCGGACCGCCCGCTCCGAGTCGCCCATCTGACGGTACACGGCCCCGAGATTGTTGTACGCGAGGACGTGCTCGGGATCGAGCTCGATCGCCTTGGCGTAGGCCATCTCCGCCATCTTGAGGTTGCCGGTCTGCCTATGCGCGTTGCCCAGGGTGAACAGGACCTCGGCGTTGTCGGGCGCGCTTTCGAGGGCGCGCTCGAGGGCCGTGATCGCGTCGAGACTCTTGTCGAGCCGCAGGTAGGTCGCTCCGACGTTGAGCAGGGCCTCGACATGGTCGGCCTTCCGCGCGAGCACGCTCGTGAAGGCCGCGAGGGCCTCGCGGGGGCGGTCGGTGCGGAGATAGATCGTCCCGAGGAGGATGCGCGCCTCCTCCGACTCGGGACGCTCCATGATGAAGGCCCGGGCATGCTTCTCCGCCGTGTCGAAGTCGCGGATCTTGAGAGCCGCCCGGGCGCGCTCCAGGCTGGACTGCTGTGTCGTGGCTTTGGCTGTGCTCATGGTGGCGTCCTCGAGGGCCGGGCGGCGACTTCCTCGGACAGCGCGCCCGCGCGCGATACGGCGCCGCCCGGGGCGGAGCCTGCTGCCGCATCATACGCTGCGACCGCGAAATAGAGTAGCCTCCCGTTGGGGATGCCCGTGATGGTGATCGTCGTGACATTGCCCGCGTCTATCGGGCTGGGCCCCTGCTCGACCCCCGTCCCGAAGTACTGCCCGGACTCGTCGCCGTAGTACACGAGATAGCCGGCCAGATCGGCCTCGGGCACGACCGTCCATCGCAGCTTGATCGCTCCGTCCTCGGGCGTGGCGATGAGCCTGGCGGGAGGGGGAGGGGGCGGGTCCTGCACGAAACGAAGCGTGACCGAGGACAGGGAGGGGCTGAGCTTTCCCGAGCCGTCCGGGAAGAGCTCGGCGCGGACCTGGACATAGCGGCCCCTGGCCGACTCGGGCAGGTCCTCGCCCGGCCGGAAGGGTATCCAGGCCGGGTAGTCGAGACGCCAGCGCGACCAGTCGTCCGCCATGCGGTACGAGAGCTCGACCCCCGAGGTGCCGGGAGCCTTGAACTGCGCGTCGATGGCGACGAGCCGGCTGTGCCCGTAGCCGAGATCGGCCACGGGACTCACGACGAGGGCGCTCTCGCGGCCGTAGGGCTTGAGCCGCGGCCGCCGCACGAAGCTCCGCGAGAGCCGGAGCTCGTCGACGAGTCCCGAATACTCGGGAGCCAGCCTGATGGGCGAGGCCGCCCCGACCGCCGGCTCGTACACGGTTCCGCCCTCGTGGCCCGAGGCGGTGGCATAGACATCAGCCTCGGGTCTCCCGTCCACCTGGTACTCGAGGAGTCCCGTGTCGCCATTGAACCGAATGAGATGGTGAGACCAGACGAGGGGCACGAGGGGGCTTATGGCCCGGAGCTGGAGCGTTTCGCTGGCGCCGCCCGGCCGCGCGGCGCCGGGCCGGGCGAAGAAGCCCGTGAAGGTCCACATGAGCCGCCCGCCGGCTATGACGCAGGAAATCTGCTGCGGCAGGACCCCTTCGGGAAGCTTGCGCACCGATTGCCACTCCAGGACGACCTCGCCGTTCTCGGCCGCGGCCGGATAGAGCCAGAACTCGAGGCTGAAGTCGCGGAAATGGGAGCCCTGCGCGAAGAGCGAGGAGGGGCCGGGAAAGAGGCTGAGGCTGGAGGTGGGGCCGCGGAAGGCACCGGCGCCGCCGCCGAAGAGGGCCCGCTGATGGTCAATCTCGAAATCGCGGCCGACGGAGACATCCCAGTTACCGGCGGCGTCCGTCGGGGCGGCGTGATCCAGGTGCAGGAGGAGGTCGGCGCTGGTCTGGGGCGAGTAGGCGTCGTTCTCGAGGACGTAGTCCTGCCCGCCCCGGAAGCCGGGTTTCAGTTCGGCGCCGTCGACGGTCCAGCCTCCGATGGCCCGCGGGATGCCGGCGTCGTTCTGGGCCGCCGGATCGCCCCCGGCCCCGGCATGGAGTTCGAGCTTCTGTTCCAAGGCCCGAGCCGGGATGGCGGCGAGCAGGGCTAGAGCCAGTATCGGTATTCCCTTGCGGTTCATTTGTCCGTACATTGATTATCGTACACTATGGCCGATACTGAAGCCGGGGGGAAGCCCCGAAGAGTCCGCGACGAGCGTCTGGTGGCGTTTCGGGCCCTCGTTCGCCAGGCTCCGCTCGAGCCGGGCGTCTACATCATGCGGGACGCGGCCGGGGAAATCCTGTACGTGGGCAAGGCGAAGGTCCTCCGCAACCGGCTTTCTTCCTATTTTTCCGGCCGCAAGGACGTCAAGACCCGGCACCTCGTGTCCAGGATCGATCGCATCGAGTGGATCATCGCCGGCAGCGAGTACGAGGCCCTCCTCCTCGAGAACACCCTCATCAAGCGGCACACGCCCCGCTACAACATCAACCTCAAGGACGGGAAGACCTACCCCAGCGTCCGCGTGACCAACGAGGATTTCCCCCGCGTGTTCCGGACGCGCCGCATCGTCCGCGACGGCAGCCTCTACTTCGGCCCCTTCCCGAGCGCCGAGGTCATCGACACCTACCTCGACCTCATCAAGAAGCTCTTCCCCCTGCGCCGCTGCGCCGTCATGCGCACGCGCGAGAATCCCTGCATGTACTACCACATCGGCCGCTGCTCCGGTCCCTGCGCCGGCAAGATCGGCAAGGAGGACTACGCCGTCTACGTCGAGGAGGTGAAGAAGCTCCTCTCGGGCGAGACCGAGGCCCTCCTCGCCGAACTGCGGTCGCGCATGGAGGCGGCCGCCCTCGGCCTGCGCTTCGAGGAGGCGGCCAAGCTCCGCGACGCCACGATCGCCATCGAGCAGTTCGCCGGCCGCTCCAGCGCCGTGGACTTCGATCCCGAGTCGCGCGATTACGTCGCCTGGGCCGCGGACGGCGACCTCGTCAGCTTCGTCGTCTTCCAGATGCGCGGAGGCAAGCTCTCCGGCCGCGACCTCTACCGCTCGCGGCTCTACGCTCCCGAGGACGAGGCCCTGCGCGGCTTCCTCATGAGCTACTACGGCAAGGACCGGCTCCCTCCTCCCCGCGTCTTCGTGCAGAAGGCGGCGGAGTTCGAGCTCCTCACCCGCTACTTCGCGAA
>JAJXZP010000294.1 GCA_021779995.1 bacterium
GCCGGCGCAAGACCCAGGCCGAGCCGTTCCTTGAAGTCGACGCTCTTCTTGTCCTCCACGAAGGGGTACTCCACCTGGCTTAGGCGCCCATCCGCGTCGTAGGCGTAGGCCGTCACATGCCCGCTTGAGTCCACCTCGTAGCTCTTCTGCCCGTCGTCGTTGTACACGTAGGCCCGGGAGGCCAGAGCCCCATTCCCCCAGCCATGCGCCTCGCCGTACACGATCGACGTGATCTTCCCCGCCGCATCGTAGCTCCGTTTCGTCGTCACCCCGTCGGGCTGCTCTTCGATGATCTGCCGCAGGTCGTCATCGTACCCGAAGTTCGTCTTTCCCTGCTCCGGATCCGTCACCGCCAGAAGCTCGTTCATCTTCCCGTAGGCGTAGCCGATCGTCCTTCCGCCCGCACGCCAGGTCACCCCGGTCCGATTCCCCGCCGGGTCGTACGCAAAGCTCTCGCTCTGATTGAGCTTCCCGTCCCTGAGCCCCACAAGCCGGTTGTCCTGGTCGTACGTAAAGCTCAAGGCGTCCGCCTCGTTCGTCGCGGCCACGAGGTTCCCATCCGGATCGTAGCTGTAGCTCTTCTTCTTCCCGTCCGCATAGAGCACCGCGCTTAGCCGATAGGCCGCGTCATACTGGTACTGCGCACCGAGGCCGTTGAAGTCCGTCTTCGAGACGAGGTTCCCCACCGCGTCGTAGCCGTAGCTCTCCTTCACCCCTGCCTTGTTGATTTCCGCTACGAGCCGCGACAGCTCGTCGTAGCTGTACCGGTACGTCTTCCCCTTCGCGTCGGTCACCCCAACGAGGTTCCCCAGCGCGTCGTAGGCGAACGTCCTCGTGTTCCCCAGGGCATCGGTTCGCGATACGATCCGGCCCAGGGCATCGTAGCCGTAGCTCGTCACGTGCCCCAGGGGATCGGTGACGGAGAGAATGTGTCCGTCCTTGTCGTAGCTATAGCTCGTCGTCTTACCAAGCTCGTTCGCCTCGGTGATCTTTCGGCCCATCGCGTCGTAGCTGTACTTCTTCGTTCCCCCGAGCTCGTCCGTCTGCGACACCACCCGGCCCATCGCGTCGTAGGCAAGGCTTACCGCCTTCCCATAGGGGTTCACCGTCTTTACGAGCCTATTGAGCGCGTCGTACACATAGCTCGTCGTGTTGCCCCTCTGGTCCGTCGCCGAGATGCGGTTCCCATTCGCGTCGTAGGCGTAGACCACGCTCCCTCCGAGGGGGTCGGTCACCTGCACGAGGTGCCCCAGCGCATCGTAGGCATACGTCGTGACCGCGCCTCGCGCATCGGTCTTCTGCACGAGATGGGAGGCTCCGTCGTAGCCGTACCTGAGGGTGTCGCCCGCCGGGTCGCTCGCCGATATCAGGCGGTTGCGCGCATCGTAGGCGAAGGCGTAGGTCTTCTGGTTCGCATCGATCTTCTGCACGAGGTTCCCGTTCGCATCGTAGCCATACGTGGTCGTGTCCCCGAGGGCGTCGGTGAAGCTCACAAGCCGGTTCATCGCGTCGTAGCCGTACGCTCTCGTGTGCCCAGCAGCGTCCGTATTCTGCACGATGTTCCCGTCGGCGTCGTACTCGTACTGCGTGACGCTCCCCGCGGGGTCGGTCGATTTCACGAGCCGATTGTCTGCGTCGTACTGGTAGTTCCAGCTGTTGCCCAGGGGGTCGGTCTTCGTGACGAGGTTCCCGTGCTTGTCGTACGCGTAGCTGTATCCGATCCCCAGCTCGTTCTGGTTCGTCTGGATGAGCCTGCCACGGTTGTCGTACTGGTACGAATACGTGCTTCCATCCGGGAGGATGAGCCCCGCAAGCTGGTCCTCGGCCGTGTAGCTGAACTGCCGCCTCGAGGTTCACGACGGGAAGCGGGATAAGGAGAAGCCCTCCGAAGCAAAGCCATGAGGCGAGGCGCGGCGTTCGCCCTCTGGGGCGGCCTCGCGGCCGCCGTGCTCGCGACGGCACTCTGGCCCGATGCCCCGCTCGCACGGGCGCTGACCGGCATCGGCGCGGTCCTCGTCTTCTTTATCACAGGAAGTGGCGCGGCCAGGGCAAGGAGAAAGGACGATGATCTGCGGAAAAGATCGGAGACGGCGGGAAAATCGGCCCGCGATGCGACGCTGGTTGCCGATCCTCGCGCTGTGCTTGCTGGCCTCGGCGAGGACACGTGCGCAAGGATCGAGCGGGCCGGAGAGCGGGGAGTCGCCGCCGGCCTCGACGCCGCCCGCAAGGCTCTACACGGAAGAAGAGGCCCTGGCGGCGGCGAGTGAGGCGGCCAAGACCGCCCTGGACCTGGCGCTGCCGCTCGCCGTGCAGGCAGCCGTGGCCGAGGAGCGCTGCGCGGCCGCCGCGCAGCGGATACTGGCCGAGGCCGAGGCCGAAGCGGCCAGGCGACAGGCCCGCAGCTGGCGAAACCTGGCTCTGGTGAGTGCGGGAGCCGGCTCGGGCTGCCTCGTCGGCGGGCTCCGGGGAGGGGTCTGCGGCGCTATCGGCGGGGCCTCGGTGGCAGCTGTCTGGTGGCTCTTGGAGCGCTGTCTCAGGCCGGAGCGAAGCGGAACGCCACCCTAGCCAGGCCTCAGCCCGGCGCCCTCTCCGCCACGCGCACGAACTGTCCGTCGATCGAGACGAAGCCCTCGGCGCCGAGTTCGGCGAGGGCTTCCGCCACGCGCTCGGCCGAGAAGGGCAGGCGGCGGGCCAGGTCCTCGCGGGCGGCGGCGCCGCCGAGGGCGGCTAGTTCGCGCAACGCAGCCCCCCGCACGCGCCGCTTGGAGTCCGCGAAGGGGCTCTGGCGCGCGTAGTGCGAGCTGCGGCGGTTGGGATTGCCCTTGGCCTTCTTGACGGCGACCCCGTAGTCCATGAGGGCGTAGTACCAGCTGCGCGGGTCGCGACGGTCGAGCGTGGCCGCGACGAGTGGCGCGATCCGCGCGTCGCTCACCGACTCCTCGTGCGGGAAGAACTGCTCGAGGAAGACCGAGCGGATGTTGGTCTCGATGAAGACGGTCGGAACTCCGAAGGCGAAGGCCAGGACCGCGCGCGCCGTGTAGGGCCCCACGCCGGGCAGGGCCAGGAGGGATTCCTCGTCGCGGGGGAAGCCTTCCTCGGCCACGACGCGCGCGGAGGCCGCGAGCGCGAGGGCGCGGCGGTTGTAGCCCAGGCCGCTCCAGAGCGCGAGCACATCGGCGAGGGGAGAGGCGGCCACGCTCGCCGCGTCGGGAAAGCGCTCGAACCAGGCGAGGTACTTGGGAAGGACGCGGTCGGTCTGGGTCTGCTGGAGCATGATCTCGGACACGAGAATCCGCCACGGGTCCCGGGTCTCGCGCCAGGGGAAGGAGCGGCCGGACGCGGCGTAGTGCGAGAGCACGAGGCCGCGGAAGGCGGCCGCTTCCGACTCCGACAGCTGCGGCTCCGAGAGGGCCGGCTCCGCGGGCGCAGGCTTCTGCAGGGGCGGCCCCGCAAGCGCAGGCTTCCTCGGCGCCGGCTCCGTGGCCGCCGAGTCAGGCGGCGCGGCCCCAGGGCCGCCGCGCGAAGGGCCGCCGCCCGCAGGAGCGGTGCCCTCAGTCTCCGTAGATGTGCGCGAACTCATGGAGCAGCTCCTCGGCCCGGGGTTTGCACGAGCCGCAGACCGTGCCGATCTTGGTCGCTTCCTGGAGCTGAGCCCAGCTCCGCGCCCCGTCCTTGACGGCCTGCTCGATGTCCTTGTCGGTGATGTTGAGGCAGTTGCACACGACCACCGCCTCCTCGCCCTTGAACTCGCCGGGGCGCCCGGTCTTCTCGAGGTATTCGTCGATGGCGGCGCGCAGGGCCTTGTCGCCGAGCACGGAGCAGTGGATCTTGTTCTCGGGCAGGCCGCCCAGGCGGCTCGCGATGTCGGAGGGCTTGATCGTGTAGGCGTCCCTGATGGGCATGCCCTTGATGACCTCCGAGAGCATCGAGGTGCTCGCTATGGCGCTCGCGCAGCCGTAGGTCTTCCAGCGCACGTCCTCGATGACGTCGCCCTCGATGCGCAGCATGAACATCATCTGGTCGCCGCACTTGATGTTGCCCACCACGCCCTCGGCGTCGTGGTCGAACTTCTCGTCGGGATCGAAGACGTTCTTGGGATTCACGAAGTGCTCTTTGACTATGTCCGAATAGAGCCACTGGAAGGCATCGCTCATCTCTCTCTCCTTAAGTCGCGCGCGACGCGCCGGTATTCAGCTCGCGGCCTCGGCCGGGACGCCCTCGTCGGCGCAGGCCGCCTTGGCCGAGGGTACGTAGACCGTGGACATGCGCCTGAGGCGCTTGATGATCGGCGGCAGTTTCTCGAGCACGTAGTCGACGTCCTCGGCGCTCGTGTCCCGCCCGAGGCTGAAGCGGATGGAGCCGTGGGCGTACTCCGGGCCGACGCCCGTGGCCATGAGGACGTGGCTCGGCTCGAGGCTGCCCGAGGCGCAGGCCGAGCCGGTGGACACCTCGATCCCCTCCATGTCGAGCGAGAGGAGGATGGCCTCGCCCTCGGCGCCGGGGAAGGACACGTTGAGGGTGTTGGGCAGCACCTCGGTGGGGTGGCCGTTGATGTGGATGTCCGGGACGAGTTTCCGTATTCCCTCGGCGAGGCGGCTGCGCAGCTGCAGGACCCGCGCCGAGAAGGCGGGAAGGTCCCGCAGCGCATACTCCGCGGCCACGCCGAAACCCAGGATGCCGATGTTGTTGTAGGTGCCGGCCCTGACCCCCTGCTCCTGGTGACCGCCCCGGATGAGGGGCTCGAGCGGGGCTCCCTTGCGCGCGTAGAGGGCGCCGATGCCCTTGGGGCCGTAGATCTTGTGGCAGGAGAGGGTGAGGTAGTCCACGCCCCAGTCCGCCACGTTCACCGGAATCTTGCCGGCCGCCTGGGTGGCGTCGGTGTGCACGAGGGCGCCGGCGGCCTTGGCCAGTCTGGACACGGCCGCCAGGTCCTCGAGCGTGCCGATCTCGTTGTTGGCGGCCATGACCGACACGAGAAGCGCCGGTCCGCCCGGAGAGGAGGGATCGAGCTCGCGCCGCAGTTCGTCCAGGTCGACGCGGCCCTCGGCGTCGACGCCGAGGAAGACGACGGGAAAGCCCTCGTCCCGGAGGTAGAGCGCGGAGTTGAGCACGCAGGGATGCTCGATCGCGGTGGTGATGATCTTGCGGCGACTCGCGGCGGGGCGCCTGCCGACTATGTACATCGTGTGGAAAACGGTGTTGTTGGACTCGGAGCCGCCCGAGGTGAAGTAGACGGTGGAGGGATCGGCGGCGCCGATGAGGGCGGCGACCGCTGCGCGCGAGCCTTCGACGCGGGCGCGGGCGCGCCTGCCCGCCTCGTGCATGCTCGACGCGTTGGCGTAGACCTCGAGATCCTCGATCATGGCCGACTTGACCTCGGGTCTCAGGGTCGTGGTCGCATTGTAGTCCATATACACGAAGCGTCTGTCCATCCGCTTCCTCCTTCAGGTTTCTATGACGTCTTTGAGGGTCTTCGACGCGAAGTACTCGTCGATGGTCTCCTTGAGGCCGCTCCAGAATCGCCGGGGCAGGCAGCCGACGTCGAAGTCGCAGTGCACCGAATCCTCGAGGCATCCCACGGGCTTCACCTCGCCCTCGAGGGCCTCGACGACCTCGAGCATGCGGATGGCCTCGGGCTCGCGGGCGAGCCGGTAGCCGCCGTGGGCGCCGCGCTCGCTCAGGACGAGGCCCGAGTTCTTGAGCTGGCCGAGGATGCCTTCCAGGTACTTGGGCGAGATCGACTGGGCCTTCGCGATTTCGGCGCTCGTGGAGGAACGCGCCTCGCTCATGGCGAGGTGGACGAGCGCGCGAATCCCGTATTGCGTCCTGGTGGGCACCGAAAACATCTATACTCCGTTATTCCTATCGGAATGCTAGGAATATAGATCGG
>JAJXZP010000015.1 GCA_021779995.1 bacterium
CGGCGAGTGCGGCCGACGCGGCCGGGCGGCCGGGCGGCGAGTGCGGCGAGTGCGGCCGAGTGCGGCCGGGCGGTCCGGCCTCGCTCAGCCCTTGCCCGAGAGCTTGTCGAGCGCCGTCTGGTACATCTCCTCGACCGAGGAGGCCATCCGGTAGTCGGGCCAGCCCGTCATGAGCCTCTCGCAGGCCGACTTGAGCTCGGCCCAGCGGGACTCGCGCCGCAGCGGCAGCAGGGCCGCGTAGAGGCACTCGGGCAGGAAGGGGTCCTTGGGGTAGCGCGCCTCGGCCGCCGCGGCGAGATCCAGGATCTGTCGGTCGCAGCGGTCGGCGAGGGTTGTCTCGGAGAAATAGTCGACGGCCTTCTGCCCCATTTCGAGGAAGAGCATCTGCATATTCCACATGGCCTGGACCGGGCTGTCGCCCGAGTAGCCGCGCGGGTCGGAGGTGTAGGCCGCCTGGGCGTCCGCGAAGCCGAAGTCCCGCGGCCGCCTGACCATGTCGCCGAAGCTGTAGAAAGGCCCCTCGACGCGGGAGCGCAGTCGCTGCAGCGAGGCCGCGATGGCCGCCATCTCGTGTCGCTCCCGCTGCCGCTTGAAATCCTTGAGGAAGCGATAGGCGGCCTCGAGGCCGGCCTGCGGCTTGGGGTAGGCCGGGTCGAGCCCGGCCGCAGCCTGGAAGTGGGCCGTCGCGGCCTGGTAGGCGCCGGCATCCAGCTCCGCGAGCCCGCGGTAGTAGGCGGCCGCCGCGTCCTGCACCTCGGTGCCCGCGGTCGGGGAGCCGGGGCCCGCCCCGGGCTCGAGCGCGGCGAGCAGCCCCGCGGCGACCTTTCGCTCCAGGCCGAGGACCTCGCCCGTCGTGCCTTCGGCCCCGACGGCGGCGAGGACAGCCGCGCTCCGCGTGTCGACGAGGCGCGCCTCGATGCGCAGAGAGCTTCCGGCGACCACGTAGGAGCCGTAGACGATGTCCTTCACCGCCAGGATCTCGCCGACGCGCACGGCGTCGCTTTCCCGCGTGAGCCCCGAAAGCTGGAGCTCCTGCTCCTTGAGCACCTTCGCGAGGCGCTCGCGCTCAACCACGGTGACCAGGCGCGAGGAGGCCAGGTCCGTGGTGAGCATGTCGGAGAGCCCGATCCCGAGCCAGTCGAAGTCGGCGGACTTGGCGAGATTGTCGAAGTAGAGGATGGAGACCGTCGGACCTCCGGCGGGGCCGGCGGCCGCTGAGGCCGGGCCGGCGGCCTGGGACTGGGCCGCCGCGAGGTCGCCCGTCGCCGCCAGGGCGATGCACAGCGCGGCGCTGAGAGTTCCACGTACCATGCCCGAGAGTATAGAGGCCCCCCGCCCGGCTCACAAGCCGAAAGGCAAGTCGCGTCCCGGCGCTCGTCCGAGGAGCCGCCCCGTGGTATACTGCTCCTTCGATGCAGACGGAAGCAGTCATATCGGCGCGGGATGCCCGGCCGGCCAAGACTCTCCTCCTCGTGGAGGACGAGGCGATCATCGCCCTGAACGAGAAAAAGCAGCTGGAAGCCAAGGGATACGCGGTCTCCATCGCGCGCTCGGGCGAAGAGGCGGTGGAAGCGGTCGAGGCCGGGAGCCCGATCGATCTCATCCTCATGGATATCAACCTCGGGGGCGGGATCGACGGCACGGAGGCGGCCCGGAAGATCCTCAAGCTGCGGGATATCCCCGTCGTCTTTCTGTCGAGCCATTCTGAGCCCGAGATCGTGTCGAAGACGGAAGCGATCACCTCCTACGGCTACGCCCTGAAGGGTTCCAGCGTCACGGTGCTCGACGCCTCGATCAAGATGGCCTTCAAGCTCTTCGAGGCCAATCGGGAGATAACGAAGAGTTCCGGAATCATCCAGGAGCGCAATCAGCTTCTGGAGACCATCCTGGAGAGCTTTCCCGGCACGGTCTTCTGGAAGGACCGGGACCTCGTCTATCGGGGCTGCAACACCGCGATAGCCAGGGATCTGGGGCTCGATTCGCCCGCCGAGGTGGTAGGCAAGACCGACGATGAGCTCGGTTGGGGCCGGCGGCTGGTCGATTTCTTCCGGGGCACCGATCGAAAAGTGCTGGAGAGCGGGGCGGCGGTCCTCCATATCGAGGAGGCCTACGAGCGGGCCGGCGGTCGCAGGCAGCTCTACGAGACGAGCAAGTTCCCGCTCTTCGACGCCGCGGGCGGAGTGTCGGGCGTCTTCGGCATTTCGATCGACGTCACCGAACTCAAGGAGGCCCAGGAACGCCTCGTGGCCTCCAACGAGATGCTGCGCAATATCTTCGATTCCATCCCGCAGTTCATCGCGTGGAAAAATCTGAACTCGGAATTCCTCGGCTGCAACGACAACTTCGCCCGCTTTTTCGGATTGCCAGATTCCTCATCGATAATCGGGAAGACCGACTGGGACCTGCCCATGAAAAAGGACGAAATAGGGAAGTACGTCGGCGACGACCGTTCCGTGATGGAAACGGACACGCCCCTGTATCACAGCATCGAGCGGAACCTCGATGCGAGCGGTCGGGACGTCTGGCTCGATACCACTAAAGTTCCTCTCCACGACGACAAGGGAAAGGTCAGCGGCGTCCTGGTCTCCTTCTCCGACATAACGCAGCGCTGGGAGGCCGAGCGCGCCCTCATGGAAAGCGAGCAGCTCTACCTTTCGATCCTCGAGGCCTCCCCCGACGGCATAGCGGTCACGGACCTTTCGGGCACTATCCTCATGGTTTCCCCCAAGGCCCTGAAGATGCTCGACTATGAGCGGGAGGAGTCGATCGGCCGCTCGATCGCCGATTTCGTGGCCGTCGAGGACCGCGACCGGGCCCTCGCCACCATCGCGCGTCTGGCCCGAGGCGGGGAGGGCGAGCTCGGCGAATACGGAGCGAGACACAAGGATGGCAGCCTCCGCGTCTTCGAGGTCAACGCCGGCACCGTCCGCGATGCCGGCGGCGAACGAAGCAAGATCATTCTCGTCCTGCGCGACATCTCCGGCCGCAAGGCCATCGAAGACTCCCTGCGAGAGAGCCACGACCTCCTCAAAGCCGTCACCGACGCCGCCCAGGACGCGATCGTCATGATGGACGAGTCGGGCCGCGTAGCGTATTGGAGCCCGGCCGCCGAAAAGATCTTCGGCTACGCCGCGGATGAGGCGATAGGCCGGAACCTGCATCGGCTGCTGGCCTCCGCCGAAGACGCCGCGAGGATCGAGGCCGGTCTCGAGCGCTTCCATTCGACCGGCGAGGGACGGTACGTGAGGACCACCAGCGAGATAGTCGCGCGCACGAAGAGCGGCGCCGAGCTGCCGGCCGAGATGACGATCGCGGCCCTGGACGTCGCCGGCGACTGGAACGCTGTCGCGGTGATCCGCGACGTCACCGAGCGCAAGCGGAAGGAGGCGACGATCGCCGCCCTCCTCGAGGAGAAGGACCTCATCCTGAAGGAGGTCCACCATCGGGTCAAGAACCACATGGGCGCGATCCACTCGCTGCTCGTCCTCCAGTCGGGCGCGATGAGCGATTCCCGCGCCGCCGCCTCGCTCGAGGACGCGGCCGGGCGCGTCCGGAGCATGATGCTCCTCTACGACAAGCTCTACCGGGCCTCGGGCTCCGAGGCCATCTCGGTCAGGGAGTACCTGCCCGCCCTGCTCGAGCAGGTGGTGGAAAACTTCCCGAGCGAGCGCTCGATGCGGATCGAGACCGAGGTCGCGGACTTCAGCCTGAGCTCGAAGGTCCTGCAGCCCCTGGGAATCATCGTCAACGAGCTGGCGACCAACGCGATGAAGTACGCGTTCGTCGGCCGCCGGGGGGGCCGGCTCCGGCTCTCCGCCGCGCTCGCGGGACATCGCGTCGTCATCGGCTTCGCGGACGACGGGGTCGGGATGCCCGAATCGGTGACGCTCGGGAACTCGCCCGGCTTCGGCCTGATGCTGGTCAGGAGCCTGACGGAGCAGCTGAACGGGGAAGTCCGGATGGAGCGGGGGAAGGGGACTAAGTTCCTCATCGAGTTCGAGCTATGAGAGGCCGGGCTCGCCGCGCGAGATGCCTGGCCGGGAGTCTGCCGCTCGGGGAAGGGCTCCTTCTCGCGGCCATCCTCTGCCTCGGCCCGACCTCGTGCTCGGTCGACCGGGCGCGACCGGGCGGCGGCCGGCCTTCGCCCCGGGCGGTCGCCGGTCTTCTCGACCTCAGGAACTGGGATTTCGCGCGCTGCGGTCCCGTGGCCCTCCGGGGAGAATGGCTCTTCGCTCCGGGGAAGCTCCTCGGCGCCGGCGAAGCCTCCCGCGAAACCGCCTGGCGGCTCCGGTCCGTGCCGGATCTGTGGAAAGGAGCTGACGCCGGGGGGCGGGACGGCAGAGGGGCCGGCACCTATTTCCTCAGGGTCCTGCTGCCGGCGGCCTCGCCAGGAGGAAAGCCGGGTTCCGGGCTCGCTATCCGGTACACGACGGTCTCGACCGCCTTCGAGCTGGACGCCGACGGCGTTCTCGTCGCCGAAGCGGGCAGGCCCTCGGTCGACGCGGCCTCCGCCACGCCGGCGTACCGGCCCGCGGTGCGGGCCTTGCCCGTCTCGACCGGAACCCTCGACCTGGTGGTCCGGGTCTCGAATCACGAGTACCGCGCCGGCGGGATGTGGCGCGCCTTCGAACTCGGGCCCGAGGAGAAGCTGCACGCAGTCGAGAGTCTCCATGCGGTTCTCAGCCTCGGGCTCATGGGATTCGCCATAGCCGTGGCGATCAATTCCCTCTTCGTCTTCCTTTTGCGGCGCCGGGAGAGAAGCTACCTGTATTTCGCGCTGTTCTCCGTCATCATCGCCCTGCGCGTCCTCGTGACGGGCGAGTACCTGCTCGTCGATCTCGTGCCGCGCATCGGCTTCGGGCTCCTCATCCGCCTCGAATACCTTTCGGCCTTCACGCCGATTCCCCTGGCCGTGCTCTTCCTCTCCGAGCTCTTCCCCGGCGAGATCGGCCCGCGAAGGAAGCTGGCGCTCATCCTCCCGAGCGCGCCGTTCCTCGTCTTCATGGCCGTCGCGCCGCTCGGCTTCCTCACCCGGAGCATCCTGGTCTACTATCCCTTCGCCCTCGCGACGATCGCCGGCGCGCTGGCGCTCATCGTCGTCAAGGCGGCGCTCCGGAAGCGGCCGAACGCGGGGATCACCCTGGTGGGCAGCATCGTCATCGGGGCGGCGGGCATCAACGACATGCTCTATTCGATGTTCGTGCTGCGCACGGGCAATCTCATCGTCTTCGGTCTCGCCGTCTTCATCATCCTGCAGGCCTTCGTGCTCGCGAGGCGCTTCACCCTCGCCTTCGGCAGCGTGGAGTCTCTGTCATCCGAGCTGGCCGCGGGCAACGAGCGGCTCGAGCTCCTGGTGCGCGAGAGGACGCGCAGCCTGGAGGAAGCCTATTCGACCATCAAGGAACTCTCGATCCGAGATTCCCTGACGGGAGTGTTCAACCGGCGCTATCTCGACGAGGAGCTGCCCCGGGAGGCCGAGCGCACCCTGCGCTACGGCTCCGAGCTCTCCGTGATCTTCTGCGACCTGGACCGCTTCAAGACCGTCAACGATCGCTTCGGCCACGCGGCCGGCGACGCGGTCCTCGTCGCCTTCGTGCGGCGCCTCGCCGACTCCCTGCGCGGGAGGGTCGATTGGATAGCGCGTTACGGCGGCGAGGAATTCCTCGTGGTGACTCCCGGCACCCCCTTCTCGGCAGCCGCCGGCCTGGCCGAGCGCCTCCGCGCCCGGATCGCCGAGGAGCTCTTCGAGGGCCCGGACGGAAGCATCCCGGTGACCGCGAGCTTCGGCGTCGCCGGCCTCTCCTCCCTTCCCGGCCCCGGCGACGCGGCGGGGCAAGGCGCGGCGACCTCGGGTGCGGTGGGGCCGGGCGCGGCGGCGGGGCCGGGC
>JAJXZP010000147.1 GCA_021779995.1 bacterium
CGCGCCCGCGCCCGCCCGCGTCCCTTAGCCGCGCAGAAGCAGGCGGTGCACGATCTCGCCCAGGCGGGCGAGGTCCTTCTCGGTGCGCTGGGACCAGACGGCGGCGTTGAGCCGCACGTAGTCCTGGAAGCGGTGCGTCGGCGAGAAGATGTAGCCTGGGGCTATGGTGATGGAGGCCGCCACCGCCTCCCGGTAGAGGCGCATGGAGTCGATGCCCCCGGGCAGCTGGACCCAGATCACGTAGCCGCCCAGCGGTTCCGAGATGCGGGTGCCCGCGGGAAAGCTGGCCTCGATCGACTCGGACATCTGCATCACCTTCTGCGCGTAGGCGCGGCGGATCTTGCGCAGGTGGATGTCGTAGCCGCCCGACTCGAGGTAGCGCGCTATGGTCATCTGCGGCAGGACCGAGGTGCCGTTGTTCAGGGCCATCTTGAGGCGCTGCACCGCGCCGAAGTAGCGCCCCGGCGCCACCCAGCCGATGCGGTAGCCCGGCGAGATGTCCTTCGAGAACGAGGAGCAGAGGAGCACGCCGCCCTTCTTCTCGAAGGACTTGGCCACGCTCGGCCGGCGGTCGGAGAAGTACAGCTCGCCGTAGATGTCGTCCTCGATGAGGGGGATGTCGCGCTCCTCCAGCATCGCGACGAGCTCGCGCTTGGCCTCGTCGGACATGCAGGAGCCCAGGGGGTTGTTGAAGTTCGTCATCGCGATCACGGCGCGCACCGGATGGTTCTCGACGGCGAAGCGCAGGGCGTCGAGGCTGAGGCCCACGCCGGCCCGGGTGGGAATCTCGAGGGCCTTGAGCCTGAGGGCCTCCAGGGCCGGCAGGATGCCGAAGTAGGTCGGCGACTCGATGGCGACGAGGTCGCCGGGGGCGCAGATGGCCTGGAGGCAGATCGAGAGCGCCTCGCTGCAGCCGGCGGTGATCACGACCTCGTCGGGCTTGATGGTGCAGCCGTAGCTGAAGGCGCGCTGCGCCACCTGGACGCGCAGCTCGTCGGCCCCCTCGGGATAGACCGAGGTGTCCAGGGCGAAGCGCCCCTCCCGGGCCAGCTCGGCGAGGATGCGGTTCAGCCGGGAGGTGGGCAGGAGGTCGGGGTCGGGGAAGGCCGCGCCGAACTGGGCGAAGTGGCGGTTGTGCGTGTCCTTGATGAGCTGCATCGAGAGGTCGTCGATGCTCACCGGCGTCGGGTCGCCGTGGGACTGGGGCTGCTCTTCCTCGAGGGCCTGGCTCTTGGGCTTGAACTTGACGTAGTAGCCCGACTGCGGGCGCGCCTCGATGATGCCGCGCATTTCGAGGAGGCGGTAGGCCTGGAGGACCGTCGTCATGCTGAGCTTGCGCTGGACGCTCGACTCGCGCAGAGCGGGCAGACGCCCGCCCACGGGGAAGGTGCCGGCGCGAATTTGCCCCTCGAGCTCCAGGGCGAAGCGTTCATAGAGCGGCACCTGCTTGTCCTTGCTCATAGCACCTCCCGCAAAACAGCTATAATTACGTCGATTGATCGATTATCTTAGAAAAATATGTAAAATCTTGACATACAGTACAGATTGCCCTCAAAACACCCATAACACTTGAGCCATTCTACTATTGTACTGTGTATAATTTCAATTCCCTGAATCTGTACTCTTATCGCACATTGTATCTATATTATTTGTGCGGATCGAAAGACCCGCTGAAGGAAATCCTGCGAGGAGGGTCATATGAACAGGCAGACCATGAAATACGTGAACGTGATGCAGATCAACAACGCCCCGGCCGAGAGCGGCCTCAAGAAACTGGCTCAGGGCCAAATCGACGTGCTGCGGCACGGCAAGGGAGCCACCCTGACCTGCAGCTCCGGCAGCCTCTGGGTGACCATCGCGAACGATCCCGTCGATCATGTCCTGTTCGAGCGCGAGAGCCTCGTCGTCGGAAGCAACGACCTCGTGGTGCTCAGCGGCATCCGGAGCTCCAGCTACCGCGTCGCCTAACCTTTGTCTCCACCGCCGGGCGCCGCAGTGCCTCCTCGGCGTCCCGGCGTTTTTTCCAGCCTCAGTAGTGGGGAGGCCGCTCGCCCTTCGGCAGCGGCTGCTGCGCTCCCTCTTCCAGCTCCTTGAGCTTGCCCGTCACCCGCCGCATTTGCTCCTCCAGCCGCTCCAGGCGCCGCCCCTGGTCGAGCACGAGCGCCCCGAGGTCCTCGACCGCCGCCTCCTGATACGTGAGCTTCATTTCCAGCTCTTCGATCCGCCGATCTTCCTCGCCCACTCCAGACTCCTCTCCGGACCGCTCCGGCTCCTCGCTTCCCCAGCTTCGAGCTTGACAGTGGCCGCTTTGATACTAGACTGGATTCGAGAATAGAGACAATCAAAACAGCGTAAAGCCGGGAGACGGGCACTACAGACATGAGCACGATCAGCCAAGGACGCAGCCGCATCCCTCCGAGCGTCTTCCGTCGCCTCGCCGGAGGCGCGGGCCTGGCGGCCGCGGCGGCCGCGGCCGCGGCGGTCGCCGGCCAGCTCTTCGGCATAGAGGTCCTCTTCAGACTGCCGCATGCCGTGGTCGCGATGAAGCCGAACACCGCGGCCTGCACCTTCCTGCTCGGGCTTTCGCTTTTCGCGGCATCCCGGGAAGAAGGGCGAGCGCGGGCGCCCACGACCGCGAGCCGCGCCCTCGCCGCGCTCGCCTTCCTCGTCGCCGCCATGGGCCTGGCGCATTACGTTTCCGGATTCGGCGGCGATCGATTCTACGCTCTGCTTTTCCCCGCCGAGGCCGGGAGCATAGTCCCCGGCTGGATGTCGCCCCCCACGGCCCTCGTTTTTCTCCTGCTGGCGGCCGCACTCGCGGCGGGACCGGGGCGCGGCAGGCTAGGCACGCTCGTGGAATCCTTCGAGATCATCGCCTTCGGGCTCGCCGGCCTGTCCTTCCTGGCGCTCCTATACGGCCTTGCGCCCTCGATGGCCGCCATAGCCGGCACCCGCATGGTGCCCCACACGGCGGCGGCCATCCTCGTGCTGGCGGCGGGCGCGCTGTCCCTCGAGCCCGAGCAGGGGCTTCTCGCGATGCTCCGCGCTCCGGAACTCGCCGGCCGCATCGTCAGGCGCTTCATTCCCGCGGCCATCCTCGTCCCGGTCGTCGTGGGCGGCGCGCAAGCGGTCGGCGCGCGCTTCGGGCTCTACGAGCCGGAGTACGGCCATCTGTTCGCGATCGGCCTCGACATCGTCATTCTCTGCTCCTTCGCCGTCTGGGGCGCCCGCTCGATCGGCCTCAGCGACGAAGCCCGCCGCAAGGCCGAAAGCGAAGCCAGGAAAATGAACGAGCTGCTCAGCCTGACCGGCGAGATGGCCAAGGTCGGAGGCTGGGAATTCGACGCGGCCACGGGGGCCGGCTCCTGGACGAAGGAGGTGGCGCGCATCCATGATCTCGATCCCGCGATCGGGACGAGCGTGGAATTCGGTCTCGGCTTCTACGCCGCCGAATCGCGAGCCGAGATCGAGGCCGCGGTGAAGGCGGCGATCGAGTCCGCGGAGCCCTACGACCTGGAGCTGGAAATCGTCAGCGCCAAGGGCGTACGCAAGTGGGTGCGCACGGTGGGCATGCCGGTCGTCGTCGACGGCAGGGTCTCCCGCGTCCAGGGCATCTTCCAGGACATCACCGAGCTCAAGAACGCCGAGGCGGTGCTCCGGAAGAACGAGCACATCCTGCGGCTCTTCGTCGAGGAGAGCCCCGCCGCCATCGCGATGTTCGACCGCGATATGCGCTACATCCTGGCGAGCCGCCGCTGGCTCGAGGATTACGGCCTCGGGGACCGGGACCTCACGGGACTGAGCCACTACGAGGTGTTCCCGGAGATCGACGAAGACTGGAAAGGCGTCCACCGCCGCTGTCTGGCGGGCGCCGTCGAGAGCCGCGACGAGGATCCCTTCCCCCGCGCCGACGGCTCGCTCGATTGGATCCGCTGGATCGTCCGGCCCTGGTACACGAGCTCGGGCGGGATCGGCGGGATCATCATCCTCTCCGAGATCATCACGGAGCGGAAGAAGGCCGAGCTGGCGATCAGGGACAGCGAGACCCGCTACCGGAATCTCTTCGACAACATGATCGAAGGCCTCGCCTACTGCCGGATGGAGTTCGAAGGCGGGCGGCCGGTCGACTGGACCTACCTCTCCGTCAACCCGGCCTTCGAGCGCCTGACGGGCCTCGCGGACGTCGTCGGCAGGAGAGTGACCGAGGCGATTCCGGGCATCCGCGAATCGGACTCCGCGCTCTTCGAGGTCTACGGCCGCGTCGCGGCCACGGGCTCCACGGAGCGCTTCGAGACGGAGGTGATGGCGCTCGGCATGTGGTTCTCTGTCTCGGTCTACTCGCCCGAGCGCGGCTTCTTCATCGCGGTCTTCGACGTCATCACGGAGCGCAAGCGGGCCGAAGCGGAGGTCCGCAGCCTCAACACGCGCCTCGAGGAGCGCGTCCGGCTGAGGACCGCCGAGCTCGAGACCGCCAACAGGGATCTGGAGGCGGCCAACGGCGAGCTCGAATCCTTCTCGTACTCCGTGTCGCACGACCTGCGCGCGCCCCTGCGCGGAATCGACGGGTGGAGCGCGGCGCTGCAGGAGGACTACGCCCCGGCTCTCGATCCGACCGCCCGGGACTACCTCGCCAGGATCCGAGGCGAGGCGCGGCGCATGGGCCGGCTGATCGACGAGCTCCTGCAATTGTCGCGCATAACGCGTTCGACGATCAGCGTCCGGCCGGTCGATCTGTCCGCTCTCGCCCGGGAGGTCGTCGAGCGGCTCAAACCGGCCTACGGCGGCAGGTCCATCGAGGTCTCGATCGAGCCCGGGCTGTCCGCCGAAGCCGACGGGGACCTGCTCGACATCGTCCTCTTCAACCTCCTCGACAACGCCATGAAGTACAGCTCCGTCCGAAGAGCGGCCAGGATCGAGTTCGCCTCGGCGACGGAAGACGGCCGCCGCGTCTTCCTCGTCCGGGACAACGGCGTCGGCTTCGACATGGCCTACGTCGAGAAGCTCTTCAAACCCTTCCAGAGGCTTCACAGCGCCGCGGAGTTTCCCGGCACCGGGGTGGGGCTCGCGACGGTGCGTCGCATCGTCGAAAAACACGGCGGCAAGATCTGGGCCGAGTCGAGGCCGGACGAGGGAGCGACCTTCCGCTTCTCGCTCGGCGACCCGACCTGAGGCGCCCGACACGGGCGGAGGACGTTGATGGAAATCATCCAAGAGATCGAAGTGCTCCTCGTCGAGGACAACCCCCAGGACGCCGATCTCGCGAAGCGCGCCTTCAGGAAAAAGAATCTCGCGAACCACCTCCACTGGGTGGAAGACGGCGAAGAGGCGCTCGATTTCCTGTTCCGGCGCGGGCGCTACGCCGACAGGTCGCAGACCCGCAATCCCAAGGTGGTGATGCTCGACCTCAAGCTGCCGAAGGTGGACGGTCTCGAGGTGCTGGAGACGATCAAGAAGGACGAGCGCACCAAGTCCATTCCGGTCGTGGTCGTGACCTCCTCGCGGGAGGACCCGGACATCGAGCGGGCCTACGCCCTGGGCGCCAACAGCTATGTCGTCAAGCCCATCGACTTCGACCAGTTCGCCGAGGCCATGATCAATCTCGGCTACTACTGGCTCCTCATCAACCAGCCGCCGACGCGCGACGGCGCCTCGCAGGAGTGAAAAGGGGCCGCGCGACTCACGTCCCGGCGCCCGCCGCCGGCAGGGCGAAGCCGAACACGGCCCCCCGCCCCGGTTCGCCCTCGGCCAGGACGCGCCCGCCTTGCAGGGCCACGGCCCGCCGCACGATGGCGAGCCCCAGGCCCGAACCGTCGAACTCGCGCGCCGAATGCAGCCGCTGGAAGGCGCCGA
>JAJXZP010000229.1 GCA_021779995.1 bacterium
GCGGCGGGGCGCAAGGTCGCCGCAGGCGATTTCGAGACGCTCAGATACTCGCGTTCCCGGATCCGCACCGCCTCGGACCTCGGCGATCCCGTCCTTCGGGCGCGCCTGATGGCCCAGTATCGCGCGAGTCCCGAGCTCCTGCTCGCCGCGGTCTACGAGCGGGGCGCGGGCGTGCGCTGGAGGATTCCGGCCTACTCGCCCTATCTGCCCGCGAAGGAGAACGTCCTTCCCAGCCCCCAGGTCGCCTACCCTCCCCTTTCTTCGGTGCTGCTCTCGGCTCCCCTGCCGGGGGACCCCAGCGGCATGCTCGCGGTGGACGCGCTCTACCGGACGGTGGATCAGGGTACGGTATTTCTCGCCTTCAGGGACGCGCTGCTCGCGCTGGCCATCTACATCGCCTTGGCCGCGGTCGCCATTGCCGCCGCCGCGGCTCTCGCCTCGACCCGGAGCGCCGAGGTCGAGGACCTGGGCGCGGATCTGTCGAGCCGCATGGCCGCCGCCGCCGGAGGCGGCGCGAGCGAAAGCGTGATGGGCCTGGGGGATTTTGAGCCGGACGGCCTCGACGGGATCGATCCCGTCCATGAAGCCTCCGGCCGCGCCGCATCGCCTGAAGAGGAATACGACATCCCCGACATCGCGTCCTCCAGCGAAGGCGCGATCGAAGAGCGGCCGAACGGGCTGCTCTCGCCGCGGTCCTCTCTCGGCTGGGAGAGCTACCTCGCCTCGCGGCTCGATGCCGAACTCCAGCGCTCGGCCTCCTTCGAACAGGACCTCAGCCTGCTTCTCGTCCGCTGCGAGGATCTCCCCGACGGGCCGCCTAACTACAAGGCTACGGCCGACGCGATCGCCGAGTTTTTCACCTTCCGGGATCTGGCTTTCGAGCGGGGCGATGACGGCTTCTCCGTCATCCTGCCCAACATGGATGCCGAGCACGCCCTGCGGATGGCCGAAGAGTTCCTCAAGAAACTCGACTCCCGCCCCGAGGGGCGCGGAGTTCCGCCGATCACGATGGGGCTTTCCTCCCGGACCGGACGCCTCGTGGATTCGGCCCGGCTGCTGGGAGAAGCGGCCGCCGCCCTCGACAAAGCCAGAGCGGAAGGTGGCTCACGCATCGTCGCCTTCCGCCCGGATCCGGAGAAGTACCGCCTCTACCTGTCGTCGAAAGGCTGCGCGTAAGCTCCCGCGCGAAAGCGAAGGCGGCGTCCGGGATCTTCCCGGACGCCGCCTTCTTCCATTTCTTCAGACGCAGCTGATCATTTCTTCGGCAGGAGCTGCGCGGGGGTCTTGAGCGCGGCTCTCAGGCTGTACGCCGACATCGCGAAGATGTACGGCGATCCGGCCAGGCGGGCGTAGAAGCGATTTTCCGGGGCCGCGCCGGCGGGGCTCGACGGGCTTGCGCTCGTGGCGGGCGCGGGCATGACGATCGGCCGCCCGATCTCAAGCACCTTCGAGCCTCCAGCGCCGAGGTTGAGCTCCACCCGGGCGGTGACGGGCTCGAAGGCGTCGGAGGGGGGAGCGGCGACATAGTCCGCCGCCTCGATCGCGAGGACGGATCTGACCATGGTGTCGGCGGTCGACGCTTCCACTCCTCCGATCAGGCCGGTCCAGCCCTGTCCCGCCCGGGTCAGCCGGTAGTCGAGCTTGAGATGCGGCATATGCGGCCCGTCGAGCGGTAGATCGGCGTTGACGGAGATCGATTGGACATCGGTCGCGGGCAGCTGGGGCATGACGCGGAGATCGAGCCAGCCGCTGCGCCCGTAGTCGAGATAGGCCGCGAAGGACGAGTCGACCGCATAGGACTCGTTCGACCCGATTCTCCTAATATAGATGTCCGAGCCGGTGGGCCCGTAGCCGCCGACGCGCAGATCGGCCATGGTGCGGCCCGACGCATCCTTGACGAGGATGGATTTGGCCTTGCCCTCGTCGAGCCCAAGGCCCGCCCAGGCCGACGTGGAATGGGCGAGCGGCTTGAGACTCTTCACGTCGGACAGGGCCTTGAGGAAGTCCTCGACGCGCTTGGATTGGGCGGGGAAGCGGCGGGAGGCGTCGACGAAGAACCACGAATCGTTTTGCCTGGCGAGGGATACGCTTCCGGCGCCGCCGAGCTCCACCGAGGCGGCCTCGGCGACCGTGCCTCTCAGCAAGCTGCCCATCTCGGACCGCGCCTCGACGCTGAGGGGCGAGAAGACGAGGCCGAGCGCCCAGATCGCGAGCAGGGCGACGATGGCGACGGAGAGAGCGAGGACCTTGCTTCTATAGCGCATCATGAGCGCCCTCCTTCGGTGTCTTTGTCGTCGGACCGCGGACCGGGGCTTCCATCGTGGCCCGAGCCGGCTCCCTGGGCCGGGGTCGCTCCCGCGGCGTGAGCCGCCGCGAGCGGCACGAAGTCGCGCGCGAGACGCCGCCGGCGCCTGGAGCGCATGAAACCGAAGAGGAGGACCAGAAGCGGGATGATGCCGAGATTCAGCACATAGATGAACATGATGACCGCGTTGCGCGTGTCGGGATCCTGGATCTTCGAAAGCCGCAAGTCCCGCGTGCCGCGGGTCCTGATCGAAACCAGCTGGTCGCCCGAGGCGAGCCAGTCGGCGGCGTCGGAGACGAAGGAGGCGTTAAACAGGGAGTCCGTCATCGTCATGAGATCGGTGGCGAAATCCGAGGAGCCCACCACGATGATCCGCGAGGGGCGGGAGACCGCCGGCAGGGGCGGCAGGGCTTCGGCGCCGGGCCGGGTGGGCACGCTCTTGCCCGCGAAAGCCTGAGGCAGCACGCCCGAAAGCGAGGCGGCCAGGACATATTGGCCCGTGGTGCTGTCGGCTTCGTCGGCGTAGTACGGCTCGTCCTGGGGGCCGACGGCGAAGCGCTTCGTCTGCAGCCAGGCCTTGGGCGTCGACTTCACGAGGGCCTGCTCGTCGACCCCGTTCCGCTGGATGAGCTGAAGGGGGCTCGGCCAGAAGAGATCGAGCCCCGCCAGCCGGGCGGTGAGCGGATTCTTGGCGTCGCGGTTCTCGGGCCGCGTGACGACCCAGTGCGGATACCTGACGTAGCGGATGAGCGCGCCCCCGTAGGGAGAGGCCTCCTGGAAGGGGACGGTGAGCGAGGAGGGGTCCAGCACGAGGTCGGGATCGACCTTCACGCCGTAGGCCTGGAGATCCTCGAGCAGGGGATTGTTCACGAGCGGCGTGGCGCTGAGGTTCTGCCGCGCGTCGACGTTGACCCCCTTGACGGCGAAGAGCGCCTTGCCGCCGTTCGCGAGGTAGTCGTCGATGCGATAGGAGGCGTAGTCGTCCATGCCGGTGTCGCCGAGCACGATGAGCACCGAGGCCTCGGGCGGGACGGCGTCGCCGGGATGAATTTCCTGCACGGTCCAGCCGTTGCGCTTCATCGTATCGGAGAGGGTGCGGTAGTCGGTGCCGAGGCTCTTGTCCGAATCCCCGACGAGGACCGCCGCGACATCGCCGTGGTTGGACACCGCCGCGCGGATGGCCTTCACGAGGTCGTATTCCAGCGTGGAGGTGCCCAAGACGAAGGGAATGACCTGGGTCTTGTCCAGGTACTGGATTTCGATGCCGGAGTACACGAGCGCGACGCGCTGCTCGTTCCGGTCGACGATCTGCATCCTCTGCGGCTGGATGCCCAGGGTCTCGATGGCGGCGGCGCGTTCTCCGTTGCCCGTGGAGGGGTTCGAGACGTCCACCGAGATCTTGCCGTGCGAGGCGGCGGCGAATTCCTCGAGGAAGTCCTTGACCGCCCGGGGGCCCGGGTGGCGGGCCGCGAGGATCGGGGAGATGTAATACGTTATGCGAACTTGCTCGGGGATGGACTTGTAGAGTTCGCGCGAGGCCTTGGACAGCGTATAGGCGTGGTCGGCCGTCAGGTCGAGGCGGAAGTGGAAGCGGTCGGTCACGAGCACCGCCGAGACGAGCACGCCGAGCGTGAGCGCGAGGATCGCGAGCGCGCGGCGTTTTCCGGTTGTTGCGTCCATGATCAGCTCCACTTCCGACGGGTCAGGTTCCAGGTCGAGAGGTACAGGAACAGGACGCCGAACGCGATGAAGTAGGCGAGGTCGCGGCTGTCGGCGACTCCTCGCGAGAAGGCCTCGTAGTGGAAGGCCAGGGAAAGCCAGTTGAGAATGGCGGCCAGGACCCCGCCGAATTGCAGGAAATTGGCGAGGGCGTTGATGAAGACCAGGAAGATCATGGCGAAGGCCGCCCCCAGGAAGGCGCTGATCTGGTTCTTGGCCAGCGAGGAGACCCATTGGCCGAGCGCCACCGCCGCTCCCGCCGCGAGGATGACGCCGAGGTACTGGGCTACCAGCACGCCGGGATCGAAGGACCCGAGCAGGGAGATGGCCAGGGGCACCGGGATGGTGAGGAGTATGGCGACCAGGGCCAGGGCGAAGGCCGCGAGGAACTTGCCGAGCACGAGCTCGGCCTCCGTGAAGGGCAGGGTCAGGAGCAGCTCGTAGGTCCCCGTGCGCCGCTCTTCGGCCCAGGCCCGCATGGTTATCGCGGGAATGACGAAGGCGAAAGCCTTGAGCATGAGGTCGAAGTACTGCCGGAGATCGGCCACGTTCATCGTGAAGAAGGCGCTGAGGAAGAAGAGCGAGACCGCCGTGAACAGCAGGAAACTGATGATGACGCCGTAGGCCACGGGCGAGTTGAAGGAACTTCGCAACTCGCGCCGGGCGATGGCGAGGACGGGGCTCATTTGGCTCCTCCTTCGGAAGTGAGCTTGACGAAGATTTCCTCGAGGGAGAGTCGGCGCCGCTCCAGCTCCAGGAGCTTGAGCTCGTTGGCGACGGCCCAATCGAAGAGCAGTTCGCCCGGCTCCTGCGACGAGGGCGAGAAGACCAGCTCGGCGGAGAAGACGCCGCACAGCTGATCCTCGCGGAGCTCGCTCGCCGAGCGGAGCGAGGGAAGTCGCGCGAAGAGCGCTTCGAGGCGCCGCGCGTCGAGCCGGTCGCCTTCTCCGGCGGCCTTGAGGCGCACTCGCGCTCGCTCTTCCCCTTTGAGCGTCTCGCCGATTTCCTCGGGCCGGCCCTGGGCGGCGATGGATCCCTCGTTGAGGATGATCACGCGGGAACAGACCGCCTCGACCTCCTGGAGGATGTGCGTCGAGAGTATGACCGTCTTCTCGCGCCCGAGCTCTCGGATGAGAGCCCGGATCTCGATGATCTGATTGGGATCGAGGCCCGTCGTGGGCTCGTCCAGGATGAGGATGGGCGGATCGTGGAGGATGGCCTGGGCGAGGCCGAGCCTCTGGCGATAGCCCTTGGACAGCTCCTCCACCGGACGCCGGTAGACCGGACCGAGGCCGCAGGACTCGACGGAGCGCTCTATCGCGGCCCGGCGGCCGGCGCCCTCGAGACCGCGGGAGTCGGCCGCGAAATCGAGATACTCGGCCGCGCTCAGGTCCTGGTAGAGCGGCACCGACTCGGGCAGGTAGCCGACTCGCCGCTTGACGGCGAGCGGGTCTTCCACGATGTCCATGCCGTCGATCAGCGCCGTGCCCGAACTCGGGTAATGATAGCCCGTGAGCACTTTCATGATGGTCGTCTTCCCGGCGCCGTTCGGTCCCAGCAGGCCGAGCACCGAGCCTGTTTCGGCGACGAAGGAGACGCCGTGGACGGCCTCCCGTTCACCGTAACTCTTGCGGAGTTCGCGCGCTTCTATCACGGTTCCCCCTTGCGTTATGCGGAGTTCCCGGCGCGCCTGCGGCGGGCCGGGAGAATTCCCCATGAGATGAGGCTTTCCTTGAATGCGGGTGCATCGAGAAAAAGCCACGTGAGCCACCCAAACCTGCGGCCAGGCTTGAGAATAATCCAACGGACTCGGCGCCCGGACCTGGCGTTCGACCAGGTCGGGCATCGAGGCGCATCGAGGCGCATCGACGTAAAACAATGTCGGCGGGCTCCGGGTTACGCGTCCGCACGGTTCGCGGTCGGGAGGCTAATCTTCGTACGCGATGGGGAAATGCATCCGGTCGCGCGTCAGCACCGTGGCGGGGAAGATCTCGCGCGCCTCGTCGAGCAGGATCTTGAGGTCGCGTTCGGCGTAGCGGGGGCTGTAATGGATGAGCCCCAGCGTCTTGACCCCGCCGGCGTCGGAGGCGATCCCGGCCGCCTGGGCGGCCGTCATGTGCTTCTTCTCGACGGCGCTGGAGGCGAGGGCGGTCTCGAACATGCCTTCGCAGATGAGGAGATCGGAGCCTTTGACCTCGCGGGAAATCTCGGGGAAGGCGAGGCTGTCGGTCACGTAGCTGAACTTGCGCCCCGAGCGCGGCGAACCCAGCACCTGGGAGGACTCGACGACGCGGCCGTCCTCAAGCCGCACGCTCTCCCCGGCCTGCAGATCGGACCATAGGGGGCCGCGAGGCACGCCGAGCGCCGCGGCCTGCTCGGGATGGAAGGCCCCCGGCCGCGGCTCCTCTTCGAGCGCGTAGCCGTAGCAGGTCTTCGTGTGCCGCAGCGGAAAGGCGCGGATGAGAAAACCGTCGCCGATCCAGACGGGTCCCGGCTCGGTTATCTCACGGACCACTATTTCGTAATTGATGTACATGTCCAGCGCGCGACGGTTGTTCTCGATGTATTCGGCTATCTTGGGAGGCCCGAAGATGTACAGCGGCTCTTCGCGGTCCACCTGGCTCGAGAGCATGAGGATGCCCGGCAGACCCGTGACATGGTCGGCGTGCATGTGCGACACGAAGATGGCCGTGATCTTCTTCCAGCGGAGATTGAGTCTCCTGATGGAGATCTGCGTGCCCTCGCCGCCGTCGAAGAGGAAGAGTTCTCCCTCCCGGCGCAGGAGGACGCTCGTGAGCTGCCTGTGGGGGAGCGGCATCATGCCGCCGCAACCGAGAACGAAGGCTTCCAGGTTCATTTCGCAGGACTATATCCGAAAGCCCGGGCTCGCTTCAATGACCACCACGGCCTTCCGCGGCCGCCGGGAGGAGGATGCGGAGCCTGTCCATCGCGCGAGGGCCGTGCTTGTGGCGAACCGCCCGAGCATGCGATGATGGGGAATGGACGAATTTCTACGCCTGGGACTTTCCGAGCCGCTGGCGGGAGCCCTGACATCCTTCGGTTTCGAGGGCCCGACTCCCGTGCAGGAAGCCACCATTCCGCTCGTGCTCGAACGCCGCGACGCCTTCGTCCAATCGGAGACGGGCACCGGCAAGACCTTCGCCTATCTGGCTCCCGCCATGCAGGTCGCGGCCTCGGCGGGCCGGAAAAAATCCTCCGATCCGGCCATCATCGTCGCGGCGCCCACGCAGGAACTGGCCGTCCAGATCGGGCGCGAAGCCGATCGCCTCGCCGCGGCCGCCGGACTCGATCTGCGAGTCGCCGTGGTGCTCGGCGGCACCTCGCTCGACAAGCAGGTCGCCAAGCTTCGCGACCGCCCGGACATCGTCGTCGGCACGCTCGGGCGCCTTTCGGACCTGATCGCGCTCGGCCGACTGCGCGCCGCGGCTCTCAGCTTCCTCGTACTCGACGAAGCCGACCGGCTTCTGGCGCCCGAGACCTCCGCGCAGGCTCTGGGGCTCATAAAGGCCGCTCCTAAAAAATGCTCGCGCATCTTCGTCTCGGCTACGCTGCCCGAGCGGGTCAGGCGCGAGATCAGGCCGCTCTTGGACGATCCTTCGGAGATCGCGGTCCGCGGCGATCCGGTCCTCGCGGGCGACATCGAGCACTGGTGCTTCTATTGCGACAGCCGCAAGCGTCTCGACTTCGTGCGGCGCATGGAGGCGGCCCTCCATCCCGAGCGCTGCCTCGTTTTCATCTCCCAGGCCGCCAGAGTCCCCGGCTCGGCCGAACGCCTCGCGGCCTACGGACTCCCCGTCGGCGCGATCCACGCGTCCATGGAGAAAGAGACCCGGCGCGTCGCCCTGGAACGCTTCGCGAAAGGCGAAATACGCTACCTCGTGACGAGCGATCTCGGCGCCCGCGGTCTGGACATCCCCGCGGTGAGCCACATCATCAGCCTCGACCTGCCGGAAGAATACACGATCTACACGCATCGCGCGGGGAGAACCGGCCGAGCGGGCGCGAAGGGCGTCAGCGTGGTCCTCGCCGACGGCGTGGAGCTCGCTCGGGCATCCAAGATCGCCGTTCGGGGCGGCTTCGTATTTCGCTGCAAGGTGCTCGAGACGGGCATGCTGCTCGAGCCGAGCACGGACGATTTTTTCGCGGCGGCGGCGGCGGCCGAAGAGGAACGCATCGCGGCCAAGGCCTCACGCCTCGATGCGGTCGGGCGCCGCGGCGGCCGAGATCGTCAGACGCGCGAAGCCTCGCCTTCGTACGGCGAAGGCCGACAGAGACAGCCGCCGCGGCTCGACGCTCCGACCCAGCCGCGGAAAAACGGGCCCGCTCCGCGCGTCTATCGCGTCGACGATTCGGACGAGGGGAAGGGCCGGGCGTATCGGGCCAGGAGCGAGGAGCGCCGAATGCAGTCGGAAGCCGCTCACGGCACAAGCCAGAGGGCTCCGCGTCAAGAGAGTGACGGCAGTCGCGACTCGTCCCATGCGCGTGCGTCGCATGAGCGGGTACCGCAAGCTCACGCTCCTCAGAATCGAGCTCCGCACGGGACTGCGCCCCGCGGGCCCGCATCGCGAGATCGTGCGCCGCAGGGCCGCGCACCGCAGGGACCTGCGGCGCGCGGGCGATCGCCGCAAGGACGTTCGCCACAGGGGCCTTCGCCGCATGGCCGCGCTCCGCACGGGTCTTCATTCCACGACCGTTCGCCTCAGGGTCGCGCGCCGCGTCGCGGCCCAGACGACGGACGATCGACGAGGTCCTAGGCGGCGATGTCCGCATTGCCCGAAGATATCCTCGACTCCTTGCTCGGGCGGCGGGCTTTTATCCCCGCCGTGGTCGAGGATCTCGATAATCCGCCCTGGGATGAGGCTCCGCAGCGCATCCTCATCGTCCGCCTCTCCGGCTTCCGCGACATCCAAAAATCGAGTTCCCACCTTGTGCTTTTCGCCGAGGCGCGGAGGGCGCTTCCCCGCGCCTTCGTGGACTTCTCCTTTCTTCCCGAGCGACAGGAACGGAAGACTTTGAAAGAGCGAGGTCTGCCCTGGTTCCCGGGTCTCGTCTCCGGCCGGCCGCCCCTCGACTTCGATCTCGTCCTCGTCTCCAACGCCTTCGGTCTCGAACTCGTCAATCTTCCCTATTTTTTCTCGACGTCGCACATCCGCTTCAAGTCCTCCGAACGGGGGGAGACGGAACCGGTCATCGTCATGGGCGGCTCGAACGCCGCTTCGGCCGGGGCGGTCCTCTTCGGCGGCGGCGGGCCGGACGCCGACTCCTTTCTCGACGGTCTGTTCCTCGGCGAGGGCGAGGGCGCGATAGGCGATCTCGTCCGCGTCCTGGCCGAGCGCGGCCTGCCTCGCGGCGAGCGGCTGCGCAAGGCCGCGGCAATCGACGGTTTCTGGCGCTCGGGCTCGGGCGTCCCCGCGAGGCGGCGCGTCGTTCGCCCCATGCCGCCTCCCCTTGTCGCGTATCCGGTCCTCAACTCGGACGAGGCAGGGACGGCGCGCCTGCAGATAACGGCTGGATGCCCGGGCTTCTGCTCCTTCTGCCTCGAGGGCTGGGACCGCAGGCCGTATCGCGAGGCGAGCCTGCCCTCGCTCCTCTCCGCGGCGCGCGAACTGAAACGGCGCAGCGGCGCCGACACCCTCGAGCTTTTCAGTTTCAACTTCAATACCCATGCCCGGATCTACGCGCTCCTGTTCGAGCTCAACCGCATTTTCCGTCGCGTCAATTTGATGAGCCAGCGGCTCGACCTTCTCGCGCGGGAGCGGCCGCTCATGCGCGCCGAGCTGGCCGCGGACAAGCGCTCGTTCACGCTCGGCGTCGAGGGCATCTCGGCGCGCATGAGGCGCTACTTCAGGAAAGGCCTGGATGACGGCGACCTGGACACGGTGCTCGGGACGATTTTCGCCCGGGGGGTCAGGGAGATCAAGCTTTTCTTCATCGTGGCCGGGATCGAGGAGGCCGAGGATCTGGCCGAGTTCGCCCTGTTCACGCGGAAATTGCAGGCGATGCGCGAAAGCGGATCGCCGGGAGTGCGGATCATCGTATCGGTCGGCTATCTCGTGCGGCTGCCCTTCACCCCGCTGCAGTTCGCTCCCCTCGCGCTGGAGGAGAGCGAACTCGCCCCGATTTCCTCCGCGGTTCGCAGCTCCTGCGAGGAGAACGGGATCGAATTCCGCCTCGCGGTCGATTTCGACGATTATCTCGCCGACCAGCTCCTGGCCCTCGGCGGCTCCTCCCTCGCGGACTGGCTTCTAGCCGCGCCATCGCGGAATTTCGTCTACGACGGAACACTGCCGCGCGCCGCGGCGGAATCGCTCGCCGAGTACGCCCGCGACCGGGGCTTGCTCGGTGCGCGCTTCGTGAACGAAAAGGAAGGGGCCTGGCGCCCTCCCCTCGCCTTCGCGGAGGAGGACTCGCGCCACGAGCTCCTCTACGCGCACTACCTGGAAGCCAGGTCTTTCCGCGACCGCGCCCTCTGCCTCGGCTCGAGCTGTTCGGATTGCGGCGCCTGCGACGAACCCGAGGACAGAGCCTTCCTCGTCGGCCACCGGATCGAGGAGAGCGCCGCCGATTTTCCCGAACGGCTCGGTCGCCTGCTCGCGGCGAAGCTCTCCTTCGCCCGGATAGTCGCGCGCATGGATATTCCTCGAAGCCTGCTCGGCGCCACTGACTCCTACCGCTCGGCCTGGCTCATGCGCCGTCTGGCCGCGGCCGTGCCGGGCGCCGAGGGGGCGGTCTTCGAGGTTCGCGAGCTGCTCTTTTCGGGGGGCGGACTGGCCGGCATGCCGAGCTCGCATTACGGACTCTGCGTCTTCGCGCTTTTCGGGCCGGAGCAGGATGCGCTCCGAAAGGCGGCGACGGCGGCCGGACTCGAGGTTCTCGATTCGCCGCCGGAGCCGTCCGTCGTCGATGTGGAAGTCGCTCTGCCGCCTCCCCACGGCGCCGGCGCCTACGAAGCGCTGCGCTCGTGGCTGTCGGAGGAGTGCGTCGAAGTCGTCGAACGGAATCTCGGAGGTCGGCGCATCCTCGAGCCGAGCCGCCGAGATATCAAGAAACACATCATCCAACGGGTCGAAATCCTTGACGACGCGAGGGGCGCCTTCGCGTCGAGGCTCTCGCTAGGCCGCAAGGCGCGCCTCTCTTCCTGGCTCGATCGCCTGGGCGCGAAGGCGGCGAGGTCGGTCTCGATCCGCGTCGTCGGCTATCGCGATTAAACGCCGCCTTCGCGCGCTCCTGAGCCGCGCGGAACGCGGCTCTGTCCCGCCATGCGCGCGGCGTAGAGCGAGCCGAGTTCGGTCAGCCCCGTACGCAGCCTGGAGAGTTCCGCCGGGGCCGCTTCGGCGCAGCGCCCGAGCCGTTCGCTCAATTCCCGGAAACGGTCGGCGTATTTCCGGTGCGCGAGCTTGCGGAGCCAGCCGAGAGACAGGTTCTGGATTCGCCTATCGCGGGCGCCCGACTCGAGGAGCAGGGCGCAGGCATCGCAGGCCTCGCCATTGTCGAGGGCCAGGGCGGGCTCGAGCAGGTCGGAGAGCTCCCGCATCTCATCCACTTCCAGCGATTCCGACAGCGGCGGCCGCGGCTCTTCGATGAGCAGGAGGCGGTAGGTTGGCAGGACGAAACGGCCCTTCGCCGATTCGAAGTGGACGCTGCCGTCTCCGGAAGCGAGGCCGGCCAGCCGACCGGGGACGAAGGGTCCGGCGAGAACTCGGGCGAGTCGCGTCTCGGCGACGAGCCGGGCCAGCTCCCGGTCCCGACCACCGGATCCGGGGCCGCCGGATCCGGGGCCGCCGGATCCGGGGCCGCCGGATCCGGCTGCGCGGCCGCGCCTTTCGCGGCGCTCGGCGACGAAGAGTATCTCGCTGTTACCCGTTCTGCGCGACGCGCTCTGTCGCCCCCCGCGATACGTGGTGTAACTCACCGAGCGCAGGCTCACGTCGGCCCGATCGGAAAGCAGGTCGTAGAGCTCCTCCACGGGGACGATCCCTTCGCTGTTGTACGAGAGAACGATGAAACGGGCGTCCACGGCCGCCAGGAGCTCTTCGAAGGCGGCTCGCGCGCCGGTGCGCGAGCAGAACCGGGATCGCCGCTCTTTCCAGCTCGAGGGGATGCCCGCCTTCGAGCGCAGACTCCCGTCGGACGAGCGCTCTTCGTCGACGGGCGGGCGCTCCCAGGTGGCCAGGGTATTGAGCAGGTGGTAGTTGGAGCCGTACTGATGCTGGTTGTAGGGAGGGTCGAGGTAGCACAGATCCGCGCTTCGGCCGAGACAGAAGGCGGCCGCGTCTCCGCGGCCGAGCCGGGCTGCGGGGCCGGGCCAGAGCGTCGGCGGCTCCAGCGACATGGGAGCGAGTATCCGACCCAGGGCGTCTCGGCCGTGGCCTCCGAAGCCCTTGTGGCAGGCCTTGAACACGCCCGAGGTGTTCGCATGCGTCGCGGCCTCGTAGATCAGGGGAGCGAGCAGAAGGGAGCGCTCCTTTTCCTCGCGGGATACGGGACCGCGATCCCGGAGCGCGGTCCCGCGCGGCGGTCGCAGTTCGTCGACGGCCTGCCTCGCCCTATCGAGGAAGACCCCGTTTTCGCGGGTATAGAAAAGCCGTTCCCGCCTCCAGTCGGCGCGGGCCGTGTCAGCGGGAGCGTAATGGAGGGCGATGTACGGCGGCGCCGGATCGCGGAGCGCCGGGAGGTTTTCGCGTTGGGGGTGCAGACTATTCAGAAGCTCGAACGCGTATGCGATTCCTCCGATGTCCCGGAAGAAGTCTCCGGCCTCGTCCGCCGAGACGCCGAGGTAGCAGGAGTTGACGACGAGGGAATACGGCTCGATGTCATTGGCCTCGACCAGCCATCCCAGGGTCCTCGCCAATCGGCTCACCGAGCCGGTTCCGGCGAAGGGATCGAGGAAACGCAGCACCGGCGCGCGATGATCGAGTTCGAGGAAGACCTTTCCTAAAAACGGGAGCAGAGTTCGCTTGTTGCCGATGTAGGCCATGAGGGCGGAAGAGATATACTCCGACTCCGAACCGGCCGACCCGTCCGGAGGAAGCCCGGCGCCCACCAGGGCTTCGTCATTCAAGCATCGCCGCGCTTCCGCGTCCCCGCTAGTCATGCGGCGCAGTCTCCGGAGAATACCTGGCCATGCTGGTATCGGTCTCGTAGACGTCCACCGCCGCGAGAGGGGCGGCGGGCAAAAGGGCCGCCATGGATCGGTAGACGTACTCGGCGATCCGCTCGGCGCTCGGGTCGTCCTTGAATTCCGGCCTATCGTTGAGGAGGCCGTGATCCAGCCCTTCCAGCACCTTTCGCAAGGCGCCCTTCAACTCGCCGAAATCGAGCAACATGCCGCCCTCGTCGAGCCTCTCGCCCCGAGCCCAGGCCCTGACGCGGTAGTTATGTCCGTGCAGCCGCTCGCACTTGCCCTTGTAGTGCCGGAGAAAATGGGCCGCCGCGAAAGAAGCCTCGACGCGAACCTCGTACATAGTTCCACCTCCGAACCCCGTCGCATTAGATCATAGTGCTCGTGAAAAAATCTACGATAGGGGCTACACTGGAATCGAGGACCACTTTTTCAGGAGGATGCCATGAAACGTATTGCTCTCATCGCAGTCGTGCTGGCCCTGCTGGCCGCTCCCGTCTTCGCGCAGTTCAGGCTGGATTTCGGTGTCATGGTCCCGCGCGGCATCAGCTCGACCTCGGGCTCGACCTCGGAGGGCAGCTTCGTCTCTTCCTGGCCCTTCATCCCCCTACCCGAGGCCGGGATCTACTACCAAGGCGACCTCGGGCCAGTCAAGCTCGGCATCGGCGCGCGCGCCTTCAGCTTCATCCTGGAAAACATCGTCTGGCCCAACGCCTACGCCGAACTCGATCTGGGCCGATTCGCCCTCCAGGCCCAATTCGGCGGAGGACTGTTCGCGACCTTCGGCCTCCTCGCCAACTCCACCTCGACCGGGAACGTTTTCATTCCCGACCTGTCCGCCTGGTTTTTGATCGGCAAGCAGCGCAACTTCAGGCTCGGCGGAGGCTTGGTGGGTCTCGACGTCCCCGACGTTTTCGGGAGCACTATGCCGATTCTCCTTTACCTTGGCGGAAAGCTTTCGATCATGCTCTGAGGTTTTTCCGAAGAAGCCGAACTCCCCCTTTCTCAACCCTCCGCGCCGATGTTATGGTCTTCCCCATGTTCAAGCGACTGGCGGAATTGCTGGGCCGGATTGAGGTGCTCGAGTTCAGGGGGAAAGCCGAGGCAGCCGTACGAGGCTTAGCCTACGACTCGCGCGAGGTCGGGCCCGACTTTCTCTTCTTCGCGCTCCCGGGACTCCACGCCGACGGCCACCGCTTCATAGGAAACGCCGTCGCGGCCGGCGCCTCCGCGGTGATCCACTCCGAAAAATTGGACTCCTACGATCCCCGAGTGAGCTACGCGCGGGTCGCGGATCCCCGCTTCGCCATGTCGCCCGTCGCCGACGATTTTTACGGGCACCCTTCGGCGGGTCTGACTGTCGTCGGGGTGACGGGCACCGAAGGCAAGAGCACCACCGTCTACCTCATCTACCAGCTGCTCAGGCTCGCAGGCCGGCGCGCGGGCTTTTTCTCCACGGTCATGTCCGACACGGGCGGCGGCGAGCGCCCCAATCCCGAGCACCAGACCACCCCGGAGGCGCCGGCTGTGCATCGCATGCTCGCCGAGATGCGCGACGCGGGCATGGCCTTCGCCGTCGTAGAAGCCTCCTCCCACGGCCTGTCGCCGCGGACGAACCGGCTCGGCGATGTCGCCTTCGACGCCGGTGTCATGATGAATGTCACCCACGAGCATCTCGAATTCCACGGTACCTGGGAGCAGTACCGGAACGACAAGGCCAATCTCTTCCGCGCCCTCGGGCGCGAAGTTTCCGGCTCCCGTCCTCCCTTCGCCGTGGCCAACGCCGACGATCCCTCCTTCGACTACTTTAAGGAGGCGGCCGGAGCCGTTTCCGTGAGGAGCTTCAGCGCGGCGGGGGCCGAGTCCGATCTCTCCGCCCGCGAAATCGCGGTCGACGCCGCGGGCGAATCCTTCACGATCCTCGATCACGGTTCCGGATTGCGGCCCCGAGCGCGGCTCGAGCTTCCCGGCGCCTTCAACGTCGGCAACGCCCTGGCGGCCCTGCTCGTCGTCTCGGGCCTGACGGGCATGCAGGTGGCCGAACTCCTGCCTTTGCTCCCGCGCCTTCGCCCCGTGCGCGGCCGCATGACCGCGATAGACCGCGGACAGAGCTTCGAGGTGATCGTCGACTACGCGCATACGCCGTCTTCCTTCCGGACCGTCTTCCCTCCCCTGCGCGCGCGCGTCGCGGGCAAGCTGATCTGCGTCTTCGGCTCCGGCGGCGAACGCGATACCGAAAAACGCCCGCAGCAGGGGCGGATCGCGGCCGACTACTTCGACATCGTAGTCCTCGCCGACGAGGATCCGCGCGGCGAGGATCCGACCGCCCTCTTGGAGGAAATCGCCGCCGGCTGCCCCGAGCGCAGGCGCGGCCTCGACCTTTTCATCATCCCCGACCGACCGACGGCCATCCGCGCGGCCTTCAGCCTGGCCGGGCCCGGCGACCTCGTCGCCCTCCTCGGAAAGGGCCACGAAAACTCGATCATCTACGCGGACAGAATCGTTCCTTACGACGAGATCGCCGAGGCCGAGAAGGCACTCGACGAACTGCTCGCACGGACCGCAAACTAAGCACCACGCATCGGGTCGGATTTTCCGGCTCCTGGAGGCAGCATGAAGCGCATCGTCATTCTCTACGGCGGCAGATCGGGCGAGCACGAGGTATCCCTGATGTCGGCGGCCAGCATCGTTCGGCACATCGATCTCGAGCTCTTCGAACCGATTCTCGTCGGCATAGACAAGGACGGCATCTGGCATCTTCAGGAGAAGGACCTGGCTGCCCGCCAGAGGGCTGTCGAGGGTCCCCTCCCCCTCCTGCCCGGCCCTCGCGTGCTCGTCGCGCCGGGAGCGGGCCTCATGGTCGTCGAAGGGTCGGCCTCGCGCGGCAAAGCCGCGGCGACCGATGCGATGACGAAAATCCACGCCCTGCCCTGCGACCTCGTCTTCCCCGTGCTCCACGGAACCTTCGGCGAGGATGGCACGGTCCAGGGCTTGCTCGAAGTGGCCGGACTTCCCTACGTGGGAGCGTCGGTCCTCGGCTCGGCCCTCGGAATGGACAAGGAAAAGGCGAAGGAGCTCTGGCTGCGCGCCGGCTTGCCGGTCGTGCCCTTCCTCGCCGTCAGGAAGGGAGAACTCGATTCGCCGGAGAGCGAGGAACTCCTCCGCAGGAAGGTCGGCGCCCGCTTCGGCTGGCCCGCCTTCGTGAAACCCTCCAGCGCCGGATCCTCCGTCGGGGCGGCGAAGGTCGACTCGGCAGAAGAACTCGTACCGGCGATCCGCGAGGCCCTGGCCTGGGACACGAAGGTGCTCGTGGAGCCCTTCGTCAACGCGCGGGAAATCGAATGCTCGGTCCTCGGCAATGCCTCTCCGGCCGCCTACGGCCCCGGCGAGGTGGCCCCGACGCACGAGTTCTACGACTACGAGGCGAAGTATCTCGATCCGGACGGAGCCAGGCTCGAGGTTCCGGCCGCCATCAGCGTGGAGCAGGCCGAGCGGGTGCGCTCGGTCGCCGTCGCCGCTTATCTCGCCTGCGAAATTTCGGGCATGGCCCGAGTCGACTTCTTCATCGACCGGAGAACCGGCGAGGTGCTCCTCAACGAGCTGAACACGATTCCAGGATTCACGCACATCTCGATGTATCCACGCATGTGCGAAGCCGGGGGCATTTCGTATTCCGCGCTCATAACGAAACTCGCCGAGCTGGCCGTCGAACGACAAACCCAACGGGCCTCCCTGCGCTTCAGCCGTTGATTCGACGCGAAGATCGGCGACGGCTCGGGGCTCCTACGGTTTTTGGCGACAAACCCGCAGCGGCCCTATCCCTGGGTCGTACAGGCGTTTCGAAGCACCGCGGAGGCCGGCTTGGCGAGCGCGCCGCGCCGGCCTCCGCGAATCGGCCCAGGCTCGGCGCCCACTGCATAATCATGCATCGATAGTAAATATTTATCTACTATATATATAATTAAATACAAGGACTGGCGCGTTCTCGGTCTTGGTGCTACACTGACTTCATTGTTTCGCAGGGGTATCGTCTTTCCCGGAAACAAGGAGGTTGTTCTATGAAGTCCCAGGACTACATCGCCCTGGATGAGAAATTCGGCGCTCACAATTACCACCCCCTTCCCGTCGTCATCACCTGGGCGGAAGGCTGCACGGTGAGGGACCCCGAGGGCAAGACGTACTACGATTTCCTCTCCGCCTATTCCGCGGTCAACCAGGGGCATCGGCACCCGAAGATACTGCAGGCTGTCCGCGACCAGCTGGAGCTCTGCACCCTCACGAGTCGCGCCTTTCACAACGACAAAATGGGCCCCTTTCTCAAGAAACTCTGCGAGTTCACCGGCTACGAGATGGCCCTGCCCATGAATACCGGAACCGAAGCCGTGGAGACGGCGCTCAAGGCCGCACGCCGCTGGGGAGTCGAGGTCAAAGGCGTCGAGAACGGCAAACAGGAAATCATCTGCGTCGACGATAACTTCCACGGCCGCACGATCGCCGTCATCTCGATGTCGAGCGATCCCGATTCGACGGTCAACTACGGACCGTACGTCCCGGGCTTCAAGCGCGTCCCCTACGGCGACGCGCGGGCCATCGCGGCGGCCATCACGCCCACTACGGTGGCGGTCATCGTCGAGCCCATCCAGGGCGAGGCGGGCGTCGTCACGCCGCCCGAAGGCTATCTCAGGGCGATTCGCGAAACCTGCACGAAGAACCAGGTGCTGTTCATCTGCGACGAGATCCAGACGGGCTTCTGCAGGACCGGAAAGCGCTTCGCCTGGCAGCACGAAGGGGCGCGTCCCGACATCATGTGTCTCGGCAAGGCCCTCGGCGGCGGCATCATGCCCATCTCGGCCATCGTGGCCGATCATGGGGTCATGGACGTCTTCACGCCCGGCACGCACGGATCGACCTTCGGCGGCAACCCCCTCGCGAGCGCCGTCGGCATCGCCGCGCTCGAGGTCCTGGAAGACGAAAAGCTCGAGGACAACGCCGAGCGTCTCGGCCGGATATTTCGCGAAGAAGTGGGCGCGATAGCCTGCCCGAAGATGAAGCTCGTGCGCGGCAAGGGACTGCTCAACGCCGTCGTCTTCGAGAAGGGCTTCGAGGCCTGGGATGTCTGTCTCGCGTTGCGCGACGCCGGGCTGCTCGCCAAGCAGACTCACGGCAACATCATCCGCTTCGCCCCGCCCCTGGTCATCACCGAGAAGGAGCTGCGGGAAGCCATCGCGATCATCAGGTCGGTATTCGTGAAAATAGCCTGAAGCTCGCGGGGCGGGGCGCGGACGGGAAACGGCCGCGCCTCCGCCCTATCGTGAGGTTCCGCGGCGGGCCGGCAGGCTGAGCACGAAGACGGCCCCGCCGCCCGGACGGGAGCGGTACGCGAGTTCCCCCCCCGCGCTCCGCGCCACGCGGCGCGCGAGGGCGAGGCCGATGCCGGTCCCTTTTTCCTTGGTCGTGAAAAACGGCTCGAAAATTCTTTGGACGAGCTCGGCCGGGACGCCGGGGCCGTCGTCGCTGACGACGAGCTCCCACTGCCTGCCCCGTCGGGCCAGAGCCACGTCGGGCGCCGGATCCGGACAGGCTTCGAGCGCATTGCGTACGAGGTTGTCGAGGGCCAGCGAGAGCCGCTCGGGATCGACGCGGACCCAGGCCGGGCCCGTGTCGTTTTCCCCGGAGAGCGCCAACTGTCCCGAATAGCGCGCGACGAAATCGCGAAGCCAGGAGCGCAGCTCCAGCTCGCGAGCCTCGCCCTCCCCTCCCTTCAGGAATTCGCGGATTCGATCGGCCAGCCCGGCCAGCCTGAGCACTTCCTCGTCGATCAGCAGGGCCTTGGCTCTGGCCTTTTCCGCGGCCTCCGAGCCGCCCAGACGCTTCAAGGTGGCCGCCTGGATCCGTATGACGCCGAGGGGATTCTTGATCTCGTGCACGAGCGTACGAGCCGCCTCGCCCAGCTGGACAAGCTCCCTGCTGCGGATTTCGCTCTCGCGCAGCTCGGCGTTTCTGCGGTACAGTCGGACGAGCAGGATGAAAACACCCAGAAGGGCCAGGGTCGCGAACGCGGCCCCGCCCAAAAGGGCCAGACGCTGCCTGGCATAGCCGCCAATTCCATATTCCAACCACAGCGCCCGCGGCATAGTCGACAGGGAGAATCCCATCCCGCCGAAGGGCCTTCCTCCGAAGGGAGGCGGCTGCCCGCCGGGCCTGCTTCGTCGCATCATGAAGCCCATGCCGGGCATGTCTGAACCCTCCGGGCCCAGGGGGCGTTCCAGGATCAGCGAAGAAGCGCCGATGCGCATTTTAGGGAAGGAGGCCGGGGCGACCGGAATTGCCAGCCTCCCGGGGGCCGTGCCCATCCTGAACAGAACCGAGCCGTCTTGCGAGTATATCCCGAAGCCGAGCACTCGATTGTCCACGGGAACGAGATTAGGACTTAGTCTGAAGGCTTCGGCCAGCACGGTCGAGGCTCGATAGGCTTCGAACTCGAGGTAAAGGCGCCTGATACCCCTCTCGCTGAGCACCATCGACCAGACGAGGGCCAAGACTATACCGAGAGTCAGACCCGCGAGGAGGACAAATCGCGGAAAGGCGCGGGCTCGATTGTTCATGGCTTATTCTAGTTATGGGAGCCTCATGAGGCAAGTTCGCCGCGCGGGTTTCGCGGAGCCGTCCGAACCGTACCGTCCGAACCGTACCGTCCGAACCGTACCGTCCGAACCGTACCGTCCGACCCCTTGCGTCCGAGTCGAGGAAGGGTCCCGCATCCGGATAGCGGGCTCGATTGTTACCCTGGCCCGAACGGTGTACACTCAACCGCAATGGCAGAAACTTCCGCACGCCGACTCTTCGAACGGGCGCTCAAGGCCGGAGAGGATCGCGACTATCGAAAGTCCGCCGAGCTGCTCACCGCCGTGCTTTCCCAGACCGATTCGATGCCCGAAGCCCTCCTCTACCTGGGGAGGGCCCGATACGCGCTCGGCGAGCGAGCGCGGGCCATCGACGCCTTCCGTCTCTACCTGAAATCTGGCGGCGAGGAGGATGCCGGCTTCTTCTTCCTCGGCAGGGCCTATCTCGCCCTGGGCCGCAATCGCGCCGCGGCCGCCTGCCTCAGGCGGAGCGCGGAGGCGGGACCTCGGCGGCCGCCTACCTGGGCCCTGCTCGGGGCGACCTACCTCAAATTGCACCGGACGAAATCGGCCGTGGAGTGCATGGAAAAGGCAGTCACCCTGGCACCTGCCGACGAGCGCATCCGCCGCGGCTATGTCAATATCCTGTTCGCCCGCGCGCTGCGGCTCCTCGCACACGGCGACGCCGATATGGCCAGGCAGATGCTGAGTTACGTCATAGCCAACGGCCTCGACGGGACCGCTCCCCGACTCTGGCGGGCGCGGACCTTTCGGGCCCTCGGCAGGCTCGACGAAGCCCTGGCCGACTGCGAGGCCGCGCTCGGCCACGCTCCCTCAGATGTCTCCATCCGCTGGGTCCACGCCGGCATCCTGCTCGCGGCGGGCAGGCAGGCGGAGGCCCTCGCCGAGTTCGAAAGAATCCGCGTCGACAACCCGGGGCTTCCCTCGGCGCTTCCCCAGGATGATCGCTCGCTCGCTCGATTGCGCGCCTCGACCGCCTTCCTCGACGGCCGGTGGAAGGAGGCGGCATCGCAAGCGCTCGCCCTCCTGCGTATCGAACCCGATGACGCTCCTCTTCGGGCCCTGGCCGCCGAAAGCCTTCGCACCCTCGGCGAGCACGAGCGTTCCCGCGACCACTGGCTCCGCGCCGTCGAGGCCGATCCCAAGTCCCCCGAGCTGCGGCTCGGGCTCGCCATGGCGCTGTGGGACCTCGGCTCCTATCAGGAGGCCCTCGCCGCGGTGGAGCGCGCCCGACGCCTCGGCGCGGAGAGCGGCGAAGTCGACTACTATTCCGCCCTGTGCCGCGCGCGGCTCGGCGAGGACGGAGAGACCCTGCTTCCCACGCTTCAGGCCCTCGTGCGGAGCCGCGCGGCCGCGGGCGAGGGCGCCGACCCTCGGCTCCTCTTCGCGCTCGGCGAGACCCTGTATCGCTCCGGCCGGCCCGATCTCGCCTCGGGCTGGTTCGAGAAGGTGCTGCTCCTGGTGCCGGAGCATGAACTGTCCCTCCTTTATCGAATTTCCGTCGCGGAGTCGCTCGGACGGGCCGAGTCCCTTCCCGCCGCCTACGAGGCTTACCTGGAGCTGTATCCCGACAACGCCAAGCTCCGCCGCGAGTACGTCAATCTCCTCGTGGGCGGAAAGGACTGGGAGAAGGCCGCAGCCGCGCTCGAGGGCGGTCTGCCCTACGCGGAACCGGGCGAGCGCGGGCGCCGGCTGCTCGCCCTGTGCTACCGCAGCTCCGGGCGCTACCGCGAGGCGGCCATAGTCTACCGCGACCTTCTGCGTCAGACGCCCTCCTCGGGCGAACTCCTCGTCGGTCTCGCTCACTGTCTGGACAAGGACGGCAAGACCAGTTTCGCCCTCGCCCTGCTCGAGAAGGCGCCGGCGGAGGCCAAGTCGGGCGTGGAGCCGTGGATACTGCTGGGCGCGTTCTACGCCCGGCTCGAAAAGGCGGAAGCCGCCGTCGATGCCCTTCGGCGCGCCACGGAGATCGCTCCCGACAATCCCCGCCCCTGGCGCAATCTCGGTCTCTTGTACCGGCGCCAGGGGCTTCCCGAGTTCGCCGATCGCTGCCTGGAGCGGGCCGAGGAGCTGGAAGCCGCCGGCACCGCGCCTCGGCCGGCGACGAAGCCCCGCCCGAAGAGCCAGCGATCGACCAGGGCGGCGTCGGACGGCTCCAGCGGCCTGGCCGACGCCATCGGCCGCCCCAAACCTGCAAGCCGGGGTCGTTGACCTTTACGGCTTGGATGCTATACTTGCCCTGGAGGGAAAAATGCCGGTAAAAGCCATGGACTTGTTCGATGCCTACTCGAAGAACGCCTTGCCCAAGGACCACGGCTACATCGTGTCGTCCTTTTTCGCGCCCAATACTGCCTATTCCCGCTATGAGATCGTCTCCTACAGCAACGTCAAGTCGATCTATCCCAACGAGGAGGGACTCACGTTCCAGACCGACGGGAAAAAGCTCTTTGTCCTCGTCGAGCCTTCGAATTATCCCAACAAGGGCATGGAACCCTTCGTGCGCTCGAGCATCGAGAAGATTCCGCTGCGCTTCAGCGAACTCGAGCTTCACACGTGCAAGAACATGACCCGCATCTACGTGGGCAAGTCGGCGGTGATCTCCTACGGCGCCTTCACGATCATGCGGCCCGCGGGCATCAACTTCGCCTTCTGCTTCTACTTCCTCCCCGACATGTACCAATCCATGCAGCTCTTCTTCGAGAAGACCTTCAACAAAGAGGCCGGCATACCCCTGTCCGACTCGAAAAAAGTCGCGGCTTCGGTGGCCGAGACGATCAAGCGGTCCATGGTCTGGGACTATCACAGCGAATAACCACAGCGGTTCACGCCGCGGGGTCCACGCCAGTGCGCTGTCAGATACAGAATGCCTGAGCCCTGCCAGGGCCCCGGCCATGCGGGGCAGGGCTCGGCGGGATTGTAATTTGAGCGAAGCGAATGTGAAAGGATACTAGCGCCCGGCTACTGTCGGGGAGTATGTGGGGGAGCCTGCCGGGCGCACATACATAAGCAAGAGGCCGCCCGGGGGCGGCCTCTTTGAATTTCTCGGAGCCGAGAGAGGGCTAGCTCTTTTCGGCCGCCTTGCGAAGCTCGAGCTCCGCCTGAGCCACCGCAGTGATGGACAGGGGCACCTGGTATGGTGAGCAGGAGACGTAGTCGAGGCCCGCGGCCATGCAGAAGCGGATATTGTCGGGATTGGCTCCGTGCTCCCCGCAGAGCCCCGTCACGAGGTCGGGCCGGGAGAGCTTGCCGCGCCGAACCGCGGTGGCGACGAGATCCTTGACGGGAGGCGTAAGCAGCGAGAAGGGATTGCCCTCGATAAGGTCGTAGAGCGAGTAGTCGGGCATGAACGAGTTGAAATCGTCGCGGCTGATGCCGAGCGTGGTCTGCGTGAGATCGTTGGTGCCGAAGGAGAAGAACTCGCTATAGCGGGCGATATCGCCCGCGCTCAGAGCTGCCGCGGGAAGCTCGATCATCGTGCCCACCTTGAACGGCACGCTCTTGGCGCCGAGCTCCTTGCGGACTTCCTCTTCTATCTCGACGAGACCCCGATACTGCTTCCCCTCGATCTTCTTGCCGTAGACGACGAGCTTGAGCTCGGAGGCGTTCATGACCACGGGGATCATGACCTCGGGCCTCACGTCCACCTTCTCCTTCTGGAGCCTGTAGACGGCCTCGAAGATGGCGCGCACCTGCATCTCGTAGATCTCGGGGTAGGACACGGCTATGCGGCAGCCTCGGTGCCCGAGCATGGGGTTGAACTCGGACAGGGCGTCGCAGCGCGCCTGGATCTCGTTCTTCGTGAGCTTCTTCGCCCCCTTGCGGGCCGAGAGATAGGCCACGAGGGTCTCCATCTCCGCCGGGTTGTGAGGCAGGAACTCGTGCAGGGGGGCGTCGAGGAGGCGGATCGTCACCTCCTTGCCGGCCATGGTCTTGAAGAGGCCG
>JAJXZP010000280.1 GCA_021779995.1 bacterium
CTGGCGCTGGGTCTCCTTCGACGCCACCAACGGCGCCAACTCGGTGTTCTTCAGCCTCCTGTCGATCCCGCTCCTGCGGATCGTGGAGCAGGTCTTCGACACTATGGCCTTCGGCAGTCCCGGCGTGTCGGCCAGCGCGGGCGGCATCGGCCTGCGGGTCCTCCGCTTCGTCCTCCTGGCCCTCGTCAACGGCGTCTACATGTACAGCCACAACTCGCTGCGCGGCTTCACGCCTCCCGTCAAGCGCGCCAATTTCCTGCGCAGCGTCCTCGCCTTTCCCCTCGCCGTCGCCTTCTCCTACCTCAATCCCTGGGGGGCTACCATATCGGGCACCCTCATCAGCAAGGTGGCCTCGGACATAATCGGCGGCCTGACGGAGATGACGTTCAAGATCCTCAGGGAGTCGCGGCGGGCGAGGCAGCTGTACGCGGCCCTCCTGCCCCCGCTGCGGGAGCGGGCCGGCACGAAGCGGCAGAAGTACCTGCAGCGCATCGCCATCCTCGATATCCTCTATGTCTGGGGCAACAGCCCGCGCGGCAAGGAGGCGCTGCGCCGGGCCATCCTCGCCGATCCGGAGCCCGAGGCGCTCTGGGACCGGCTGGAGACGCCGGTGCACCGGTACGAGACCTTCGTGCGCCTCATCACGGACAAGACCTCCTGGCGCAAGCCGCAGAGGATCAAGCTCGAGTTCCTGCGCCTGGCCGCCGCCTTCAGCTACTGGCTCGAGCGCAACGAGCCGGCGGCCCCGCGCGAACCGGCGGCCCCGCGCGAGCAGACGGCCCCGGCCCGATCTGGTTCGGACGTGGCGCCCTAGCGTCCCGTCCGATTCGCTTCGCTCGACTGCACGCTACGCGGAGCCCGATCCGCAGGAGCGGAGGCGTATCGGGTCCGGGCATTCCGTTTTGGACACGAGGCTAGGGCGTCTCTTCCTCGTCCTCCAGGGCTGCCGCCGCGATAGGCTCGGCTCCGGGCTCGGCGAAGGTGCAGGCCTCGGGCGAGAAGGAGAGGGTCACCGCCTCGCCGACGGCGGGCAGCTTCAGGAGCGGATCGTTGAAGCCGTCCATGAAGACCTCCGTGTCGCCCACGCGCACGACGAGGCGCACGATGGAGCCGAGGAGCTTCTGGCTCGCCACCCGTCCGCCCAGGCGGTTGGGCCCCGAGCGGCCGAGCGACAGGGCCTCGGGCCGCACCCGGAGGCGCAGCTCCTCGCCGACCTTCGCGTCGAGCGGATGGCCCGCCTCGAGGGATTGCCCCTCGACGCTGACGATGCCGGCCGCCGGATCGATCACCGTGGCGCCGAGGAGGTTCTGCGTCCCGATGAAGGCGGCGACGTAGGGCGTCGCGGGGCGGTTGTAGATCTCGAAGGGCGCCCCGATCTGCTCGATGAGGCCCTCGCGCATGACCGCGACCCGGTCCGAGATCGACAGCGCTTCCTCCTGGTCGTGCGTGACGTAGATCGTCGTGATGCCGAGCTTCTGCTGGATCGCGCGGATGTCGTCGCGGAGCCTGACGCGGATCTTGGCGTCGAGGGCCGAGAGCGGCTCGTCGAGCAGCAGGGCCTGGGGCTGGATGGCGATGGCCCGCGCCAGGGCCACGCGCTGCTGCTGGCCGCCGGAGAGCTGGTGGGGATAGCGCTGGGCGAACTCCTCCATGTGGATGAGCTCGAGCATCTCGTCGACGCGCCTCTCGACCTCGGCCCCGTGCTTGCCGGCTATCCTGAGCCCGAAGCCTATGTTGCGCCTGACGCTCATGTTCGGGAAGAGCGCGTAGTTCTGGAACACCATGCCCAGGTTGCGGCGGTTGGGCGGCACGCGGGACACGTCCTTTCCGCCGACGAGTATGCTCCCGTCGGTGGGCGTCTCGAAGCCCGCGATCATGCGCAGGGTGGTGGTCTTGCCGCAGCCGGAGCCGCCCAGGAGCGAGACGAACTCGCCCTTGTCCACATTGAGCGAAAGGCCGCGCACCACGGTGTTGCGGCCGAAACTTTTGACTACCTCGTGCAGTTCGAGAAACGCCATGTCAGTACTCCTAGTGTGTGCCGCCGAGGTTCGAGCGCCCCCCGGGCGTCCCGCGGCTGACCGCTTGAATGATGGCGATGGAGCCCCAGGTGAGGGCGAAGCTCAGGATCGCGAGGGCCGCCGGCTCGTAGGCCAGGTTGCGTCCGACGAGGGCCATGTAGGGTCCGAAGGCGGGCCAGGCCAGGAGGACCGCCAGCGTGAGCTCTCCGATGACGATGGCGAAGGTGAGGAAGACCGCCGAGAGGAGAGCGGTGCGCAGGTTGGGCAGGATCACCCGGAAAATCGTGCTCAGCCAGCCCGAGCCGAGGCTCTGCGCCGCCTCGGTCAGGCCCCGCAGATCCATGGCGCGCAGGCCCGCGTCCACCGAGCGGTAGATGTAGGGGAAGGCGACGATCACGTAGCCGGCCACGAGGAGGGCCGGCGTCTGCACGAGCGCCAGGGGCGGCCTGGAGTAGCTGCGGATGAGCCCGAAGGCCAGGATGACCGGCGGGATCACGAAGGGCAGGAGGGCGAAGACGTCGAGGATGGGCTTGGCCTTGGGCACCCGCAGGTGGACCCAGATGGCCGTGGGCACGATGAGCGCCAGCCCCACGATGACGGTGAAGATCGCCATCTCGAGGGAGAAGCTGAAGGTCTTGAGGAACTGGGGGTCGGCGAAGACGTGCTGATAGGCCACGAAGGAGAGGACGCCCTTCTTGCCGCGCAGCGAGAAGAGGAAGCTCGAGAGCAGCGGTATGAAGAAGTACAGGATGCCGATCATGAACCAGAGCCAGGAGAAGGCCTTGCGCGAGCGTTTTTTCATTGCTTGACCCACCTCGAGCTGAGTCTCTGCAGCCAGGTATAGACGACGATGCTGACCGCCATGACGATCACCATGCCGAAGGCGAGGGCGTAGCCGAGGCTCTGGTCGTGCAGGACGTTGCCGCGTATCTGGGCGCCGATGAGGATCGGGACCAGGTTGATGAAGCCGCCGGTGAGCGAGTAGGCGGTGGCGTAGGCGCCGAAGGCGTTGCCGAACAGGAGAATAAAGGCGGCGAGAAGCGAGGGCAGGAGCACGGGAATGCCGACGCGCAGCCAATACTGCAGGGGCGAGGCGCCGAGATTCTCCGAGGCCTCGCGCCACTCCTTCTTCATGCCGTCGAGGGCGGGCTCGATGATGAGGACCATGAGCGGTATCTGGAAATAGGTGTAGGTGAGGGACAGCCCCCAGAAACTGTAGAGGTTGAAGCCCTGATCGTAGAGGTTGATGCCGAAGACGGTCCTCAAAAGGACGGTGAGGAGGCCCATCCGGCCGAGGGTGGCTATGAAGGCGAAGGCGAGCGGGACGCCCGCGAAGTTGGAGGCCACGCCGGAAAACGTCGACATGAAGGAGCGCAGGGGCTTGGGCAGCCCGCCCAGGGTGATGGCGTAGGCTATGAGAAAGCCGAGGACGCCTCCCAGGAGCGCCGTGGTGGCGCTGACCTGGATGGTGATGGAGTAGGAGTCCAGGATGTTGGGGGCGAACAGGTGGGCGAAGTTGAGGAAGGTGAACTTGCCGGCCGAGTCCTGGAAGCTGCCCACGAGGATCGAGCTGGCCGGCACCAGCATGAAGGCCAGGACGAAAAGGAAAAAGGGAAGGAGGCCCAGCCAAGCTCCCAGGCCCCTCAATCCGGGGCCCCTTACATGAGCAGAGAGAGGGCGCGTGGCCCCGGGCGCTTTTCCGCGCCCGGCACGCGTCCTCTCCCGCCCTTCTTGCGAAGGTAGAGACGACATAGGTTTACTGCTTCTGGATGTTGACGTTGACGACCTTGTCCCAGCCGTCGACGATGGCCTTCGTTTCGATCTCCTGGTCCTCGAGGCTGGGGAAGACCACCTTGGCGTAGGCCGAGGCGGGCGGCAGCTTGGCGGCCAGGTCGGCGGGCACGACGCCGCGGCGGGCCAGGTCGGCGTAGCGGATGGGGTGTCCGTAGCCCTTGAGCCAGATGAGCTGGCCTTCGTCCGAATAAAGGAATTCCTCCCAGAGCCGGGCGGCGTTCGGGTGCGGGGCGTAGGCGCTGATGCCCTGGATGTAGATGCCTGCCACGACGCCGCTGGCCGGGATCACGACCGCGATGTTGGGGTTGCCCGCGAGCTTGTCCTTGTCGGCGAGGGCGTTGTAGTCCCAGACGACGGTGACGGGGGTCTCGCCCGAGGCGACGGTGCCCGTGATGGCGATGAGCGGCACGAAGTTGCCGACCTTGTTGAGCTTGTCGAAGAACTTGAGGCCGGGGGTGATGTTCCGGAGGCTGCCGCCCTGGCTGAGCGCGGCTGCGACCACGGTCATTTGGGCCTGGCTGGAGATGCGGGGGTCGCCGGAGAGGGCGAACTGGCCCTTGTATTCGGGCTTGAGCAGGTCGGACCAATCCTTGGGCACGTCCTTGATGATGTCGGTGTTGACCTCGAAGGCGAGGGCGCCGTAGTAGTCGCCGTACCAGTAGCCGTTGGAATCCTTGACGTTGGCGGGGATGGTGTTCCAGGTCTGGACCTTGTAGGGCGCGAGGAGCCCTTCCTGGACCGTTTTCGGGCCGAAGCTGAGGCCGACGTCGATGACGTCGGGGGCCTGCGGCCCCATGTTGCCCTTGTTGGCCTTGATGGCCTCGATCTCCTCGGCCGAGGAGCCGTCGGGATTGAGCTCGTTGATCTGGATGCCGTACTTGTCGTGGAAGCGCTGGATCATCTCGCCGTAGTTGACCCAGCTATGGGGCAGGGCGATGACCGTGAGCTGCCCTTCCTTCTGGGCGGCCGCGACGAGGGCATTCATGTCCGTGGTGTGGGTCGACTGGGCGACGACGCAGAAACCGGCGATGGAGATCAGTGCGAGGAAGATACCTAGACGTTTCATTCTGCCTCCTTGTGACCTTGCGCCCGGCTGACCCGGGCACAAGGGCGATTATACGATGCACCCGCTAGAAAGGAAACACGAAACGGTTAGAATACCGTTAAGGGGCGCGACGCGGGTTCGCCGTCCGCCGCGACTTTAGGCGAGCCCGAGGACGGCCTTCCGCACGAGAGCCTTGAGTATCTGCAGCTTGTAGCCGTTCTGAGCGAGAGCTACGGCGTCGCGGATCGCCACGAGGCCGGCTTCCTCCGCAGTCTCGTCGTTTGGGACGCGGCCGACGAGGAAGCGCTCCACCTCGCGGGCGCGGACCGGGACCGGCGCCACCGCGCCGAAGGCGAGCCTGGCCTCGACGATTCTCCCGCCTTCCACGGCTATCGCCGAGGCGACGCTGACGATGGGGAAATCGATCGATTTCCTGATCCGGAATTTCTGGAAGGAGAAGCGACAGTCCTTTCTCTGGGGAGGGACCCTGATCTCCATGACGAGCTCCCCCGGGAGGAGGCGGGTCGAGCCGGACCTGCGCACCGCGAAGAAGTCCTCGGCGTCGAGGCGGCGCCGCGTCGTGTGGACCGAGGCGCCCAGGGCGAGGAGGGCCGGGGCGACGTCCGAGGCGTTGACCGCCACGCAGCTGCAGTCGAGGCAGCGGCCCGCCTCCTCGGCCGCCTCGGCCTCGCCGATGGTGGCGACGTCCTCCAGGTCGAGCCGGCGCTCCTCGACCGGGAGCTCGGGCGCCTTGGTCCGCGCGCTGTGCTCGAGGGAGGCCGCCCGCAGCCCGTGGAGGGCGCCCGAGCGCGTCTCTCCCTCGCCCTGCGGCGATGGCGCGGCGTCCACGCCGGCGGGGCTTCCTGCGGCGCCGCTTCCGCCGCCACCGAAGGCCGCGGCGCCGAAGCGGGCGCCTCCGACGGCC
>JAJXZP010000106.1 GCA_021779995.1 bacterium
CCGCTTGCGGCGCTCGCCCAGGAGGCGCCAGCCCGGGAGGCGGCGCTTTTCCAGCCGTCCCGCCTCGGTGGGCGGGCAGACGGCCAGGTAGGTTCCACCGGCCTTGACGAGCCGTCCGGCGCGGGCCCAGCAGAGCGCGGCCCAGTCGAAGGAGGGGACGAGGTCCGGCGTCTCGAGGATGAGGTCCAGAGAAGCCTCGGGCAGTTCGTCGAGGCGCAGCGCGTCGGCCGCGCGATAGGCGACTCCGCCGGCGGCCGCGAGGTTCGAGGCCGTGGCGGCGAGCGAGAGCAGGTCGCGCGAGGCTCCGGTGATCGCGGCGGGGCGGAGGCGCCTGGCCGCCCAGAGCGCGAGGTGGCCGAGGCCGGGATTCACGATCAAGACCTCGCGCGGGCGGCTGCCGGCGAGGACCCGCTCGCCCAGGCTCGCGGCCGCGTCGCTGCCGTAGCTCACGGTGTCGAACTCCGGCAGGCCCCAGAAGCCGCGCGCCTGATAGGACACTTCTCCCAGGACGAAACGTCCCTGACGGCGGACATAGGCCGAAAGGTCAAGGCCGCCCAGGTCGAGGTAGGGGCCGCCTCCGGATGGCAAGCGCTCGCCTGAAGCTTCGGCTCGCGCCCCCGCGGGCACTTCGGCGGACGCTTCGGCTCGCGCCGCCGCCGCGGCATCGGGGCCCGCTCCGGCGGACGCCCCGGCAGGGGCTTCGGCGGGCGCCCCGGCAGGGGCTTCGGCGGGCGCCCCCGCAGGCGCTTCGGAGGACGCCACCGCGGACGCCCCGGAGGGCGCGCGCTCGACGACGAAGACGCGGTGCATCGAGCCGCGGCCCGTCTCCACCACCCTGAGTCCGGCCTTGTCGATCCACTGCGCGGCGGCCTCGGCCAGCGTGTGCACGATGACCACGGCGAGCCGGCCTCCCGGGGCCAGAAAGGACCGCGAAGGCTCCGTGCTCCCCGCCTGGGCGAAAAAGGCCTCGAGCACCGGGGCGCCGGCCTTGGCCGGCAGATTCGACAGCACATAATCGAAGGTCTCGCCCCCGTACCCCGCGGCCAGAAGGCCGAGGCCGACGCGGGGAGCCGGGCGGGCGGGACGGTGTTCCCCCGTGGCGGGATCGGTCCGCTCCGGGCTGCCGCGGAGCCTGTTGGCCAGGCGGTTCCGCTCGGCGAAGGCTGCGGCGAGGCTGTCCCGGTCGCGGAGCAGCAGCTCGGCCCCGGGGAAGGCCTTGGCGGCCGCGAGCCCGATGACGCCGACGCCGCAGCCCTCGTCGAGGACCCGGCGCGCGCCGGAAAGCGCCGGATCGCGGGCCACGGTCTTCAAGAGCAGCCGCGTGCCGACATCGACGTCGTAGGACGAGAAGAGGGCGTGCGAAAGGTCGAGCCGGAGTTCCGCGCCGCTGAACTTGAACGGGACGTTCTTGTTGACGAGTTCCTGGAGGTCTATCACGGAAGCATGATAGTGCGCCCGGACGCGGCGTGGAAAGCCGCCCGGGGAGCTTTCTCCTCAGGCGGAGGAACCCACCACCCGGTTCCGGCCGGCGTTCTTGGCGTCGTAGAGGGCGCGGTCGGCCAGGCGGATCACGTCGGGGTTCTCGCTGCCGCGCGCGGGGCAGCGCGTCCAGCCGAGGCTCACCGTCGCGGAAATCTCCTGGCCCGCATGCTCGAAGCGCGCGGCCTCGACGAGGGAGCGCAGCCGCTCGCAAAAGGCCGCCGCCTCCTCGTCCGAGGCCGCGTCGAGGATGACGGCGAACTCCTCGCCGCCGTAGCGGGCCGCGACATCTCCGCCGCGCGCCGATCGGGACAGGAGGTCGGCGATACCCCGCAGGACCTCGTCTCCGGCGAGATGCCCGTAGCGGTCGTTGATCGCCTTGAAGTGATCGATATCGAGCATGACGAAGCAGACCTCCTCGTCGGAGCGCTTTCTCCTGCGGATCTCGTGTTCCAGGAATTCCTCGAGCCGGCCGCGATTGTACAGCCCGGTCAAGGCGTCGCGGGCCGCGGTCTCCTTGAGCCGCTCCTCCCGCTCCCGCACGGCCGAGGCCATCGCGTTGAACAGCTCCACGAGCTGGTCCAGCTCGGTGCCGGTCTTCGCCTTCACGATCCCGCCGATCCGGCCCTGTCTGAGCGCCTCGGTCTCCTCGAGGAGGGCGGCGATCGGTCGCAGCAAGAGGGAGCTGAGGAAGTACGAGACCGCGACGAGGACGGCGAGCATGACGGCGGCGGTGACCAACATGAAGTCGACGAGGGAATGCACCTGCTTGAGGGCCGTGCCGCGGGGAAGCTCCACGAGGAGGCCCAGATGCGGCACCGCGAGCCAGCGATAGGCGCCGATCATCGAGCCGCGGCCGGGCAGGCGATACTCGGCCGCGACCGATCCCGCCTTCAGCATCGCCTCCGGGACGATCGGGAGATCGTCGGCCTCGGCCCCCGCGCCGAAGGAGGCTCGCCGTCCCCGCGCGTCGACGAGCACGGCGCGGCCGAAGTCCTCGATGCTCGACGATTCCACGATGCGCGCCAGCTCGGAAAGCGGGAGAAAGCCGACGACCGCTCCCCGGTCGATGCCGGCCAGGCGCAGGACCTCGGCGACGGCGAAGCTCGGTTCGCCCGAAAGGGGACTCGCGCACACGGAGGAGAAGAAGTTGCGCCCGTGGAGGGCGGCGCGGACATAGTCCCGGTCCGCCAGAGACTTCCCGACCAGACCGGTTCCCGCCGAGCTCGCGACTATCCGCCCGCCGGCGTCGACGACGACGAGGCTGCGCATGCCGTCGGCCTCCTGCATGAAGGCGCTCAGGCGCTCGTCGGCCACGGCGCTGCTCAGGGCCGAGAGTCCCTTGTCCTCGAGTTCGATGGCGAGGTAGCGGATATCCCTGCGCCGTTCGAGGATCCAGTCGAGCGCGTGGCCGGCTATCTGGTCGCGATAGGCCGCCAGGACCTCCAACTGCCTGTCGACCATGGCTTGGGAGGTCTCCAGGGTGAGCGCCAGGGAGACGGAACCGTAGAAGAAAAGCGCGAGTCCGAAGAAGGCGAAGAATTGCCGCCGGAAGATCCGGGTCCGCACGAGCGAGCGCACGATCAGCCTCCGACTCGGGAAGGCGACTGGCCGCCCATGCTCCGGAGCCTGCGACCTAGACCGCGGCGGGCGCGGCGGCGCCTTCCCGCTCGGCGGCCAGGACGCTCATCTCCTCGGCGTTGAAGATGCGGTCGATGTCGAGAATGATGACGAAGCCGTCCTCGCGCTTGCCCACGCCCCGGATGAACTCCGCCGCGAGCCTGGTGCCGAAGCGCGGCGCCTTCTCGATGGAGGGCTCGTCGATCTCGACCACCTCGTGCACCGCGTCGGCCAGCGCGCCGACCACGACGCGGCCATCCTGGCTCTCCACCTCCATGACGATGATGCTCGTGTCCTTGGTGACGGGCGTCTCGGGCATGCCGAATTTGAGGCGCAGGTCGATGACCGGCACGCCGGCGCCCCGGAGATTGATGATGCCCTTCATGAACTCGGCGGTTCTGGGGAGCTTGGTGATCTTGGTATGTTCGAGAACCTCGCGGACCTTGCCGACGCCGACGGCATATTGCTCGTCGTCGAGCGTGAAGGTGAGGTACTGGTTCATGTTCATGTTCGAAGCCTCCATGGGAGCCTCCTTATGCGATCATTGTACGCCCGCCTCGGGCCGAGGTCAAATGGCGCCCCGATCGCCGTCGGACCACCCGCCCTCGCCGCGGCTACCGTCGCCGCGGCTACCGTCGTCGCGACGGCCCGCGAGGAGGGCGTTTCTCCTGAGGGCGGTCGGCGAAATCCAGCGCATGCCCAGGGCGCTGCCTCGCAGGCGCGAGCGGATTTCCGCGTCCGAGGCCTCAGCGAGCCACGCGGCGGGCAGGCCCGCTCCCAGGAGGCCGAGCCCCGTAACCGCCCCGGGGTCGAGCCGGAAATGCGGACAGGCTTCGAGGCAGGCGTCGCAGCCGTAGAGGCGTTCGCCCCAGGCGGCCTCGATGAGGGGCGGCAGCTCCCCCTCGACGACGGACCAGTGCTGGAGGCAGCGCATCCTATCGTAGCCCCCGTCGGCGGAGAGCGCTCCCGTGGGGCAGGCGTCGACGCAGGCGCGGCAGCTTCCGCAGGAGGCTCCCGGCCTCTCCGGTGTAGCGAAGGCCGGCGGAGCCGCGGCCTCGCCGGGAAGGGCCGGCGGCGCGGGGTCCAGGGGCAGGAGAAGAAGGCCCAGGACGCAGGCGGGCCCGGCGCCGTCGACGATGACGAGGCCGTGCCGCCCGATCCTGCCGAGGCGGGCGCGCACCGCCAGCGGCTTTTCGGGCAGGCCCGAGTTGGCGAGGCAGCGCCAGAGCCCCGCCTCGCCGGCCTCGACGCCGGCGGCCGCCAGCTCGGCTCGGGCGGCGGCCGAGGCCTTCTTGAGCCGCGAGACGAGCTCGCCGTACCAATTGGCGCGGGCGAAACGGGCGAGAGCGACGCGCCGGCCGGGGTATGCGCAGGCCCAGGGGGGCTCCTCGGGGGGGCCCTCGCCGTAGGGCAGGGCCGCGACGACCGCCCCCCCGGCCTCGTCCACCCCATACCTGGACCTCCGCTCCGGGGACAGGAGCGCGGCGACTTCCCGCAGGGCTTCCCTGCCGACGAAACCATGAATCGGCATGCCGGCCGCATCGAAGGCGCGGCCCAGGATCCTGCGGATCGTCTCGGTTTCCATCGGCGACATTCTATCGAACCTGAGGAAGCTCGGAAACACCGCCGAGCGAAGATGAAAGCGCGAAGGCCGATTCGGGCGCACCGGCCCAAAGGGAATTGAGAGCTGCCGCCCCGGTGCCGCGCGCGTATAAGCTTGACTGGGCATTATGCCGGTGCTATTGTCGGTAAGTTTGAGTTACAAAACGTGGTTTTGAAATACAAAACTGCGGATACTGCGGAGCTGCTATGAGCGAGTCGGCGGGCAAGGCCCTTGATCTGCTTTTCTATCTGGCGCGCACGGGCGGAGAAATCAGCCTCGCGCGGCTTTCGCGCGACACCGGCATGAACAAGGCCACCGCGCTCCGCTACCTTTCCGTCCTCGAATCCCGAGGGGTCGCCGAGCGCCGCGGCACCGGCTGGTCGCTCGGCCTGGCCCTCTTCGAGCTGGGCGCCCGCGTGCCGGTGCGCTCCATCGTGGTGGAACGAGTGCGCCCCTTCCTCGAGCAGCTCGCCCGCGAAACCGGCGAGACGGCCAACCTGGCCTGCCTGGCCGGAGGCAGCGCCGTCTACCTCGACCGCGCCGAGGCCGATCGCAGCCTGCGCATGCGCTCCATGCCGGGCGACCGGCTGCCGCTCTACTGCACCGGCGTCGGCAAGGCGATTCTCTCGCTCTTGCCGCCCGAGCGGGCCCGGGCCATTCTCGGCGCCGGCCCCCTGCCCAAGATCAACGAAAAGACCCTCACCGATCCGGAGGACGTGCTCAAGGAGGCGGCCAAGGCGCGCGATACCGGCTACGGCCTCGATCGCGAGGAATACGAAACCGGGCTCACCTGCATGGCCAAGCCGCTGCGCCTCCCGGGCTCGGACTTCGCCGGGGCCATCTCCGTCTCGGGCCCCACCGCCCGGATGCGCGACCCGGCCACGCGCGAGCGCTTCCTCGAGGCGCTGTCGCGGGCCTCGGCGGAGGCGCAGAAGGCTCTCGACCTGGCCGCGGAGGGCGCCGCGGCCAAGGCTGCCGCGGCCAAGGCGGCCGAGGGCGGTCCCGCGGAATAATCGGCAGCGCCAGGGCCACATCGGAGCCGC
>JAJXZP010000206.1 GCA_021779995.1 bacterium
CTGCGCGACGAGGCCGGCCCCGCGGCTGGCCGGCCGGCGCGCGGCGCGCGGGCTAGGGAGGAAATCGCCGGCATGGTGGTCGCGCGCATCAGAATTGTCCCTCCCTCATGCTCTGGTAGGTCGATTCCTGCTCGGTCTTCTTGGGGATTCCTCCCCGTAGGAGCGGATTGTTCTTGAGGCCCTCCAGGACATCCTGGGCCTGCTTGATCGCCGTGCGCCCCTCGTCGAGCGTCACCGCGATCGAGGGCATCTGCGCGTTGAGCGACGTCGTCATTTCCTGCACGTTCTTGAGGCTGGCCTGGAGCTCGGCCAGGCTCGAGGAGATGTCCGAGTAGAGCGCGCCCTTGTCGTCGAGGAGGGTCTTGAGCGAGCCTTTCGCGTCCAGAAGCCTGGGGATGAGCCCCGTCGGATCGCGGATCGCCGTCGTCGTGGCGCGCAGGTTGTCGGCGATGACCCCGATCGAGCCCGCTATGCCGTCGACCTTGGTCATGGTCTTTGAGGCCTCGCCGAGAATGTTCGCGAGCGGCGTATCGCTGCGGCCGGCGACGGCCCGGTTGACCTCGGTGAGGGTCCGGTCGACCGTGATGACCGTCTTGTTGAGGTTCTCGAGGAGGGGGCTGACGTCCGCCAGGAGGCGCGTGATGGTGTCGTCCTTGGGCGGAATGTCGACGAGTCCCTGCTCGATGAGCCCGCGCCCCTCGGGAGAGTCGGCCGTCGGGATGAAGCTCCCTTCCTTGAGGACCGCGTCGCTCTTGCCCGGATCGAAGAGCAGCTGCGTCCCGAGCCCGATCGGCGAGGTCACGAGCTCCAGCACCGAGTTCTCGCGGACCTTGGGGTAATACTTGTCGAAAATCACGAAGTCGGCGTCCACCTCGTTGCCCTCGTTGAGGCTCAGCCGCTCCACCTTGCCCACTTGGAAACCCTTCAAGTAGATGGGCGTGCCCGGCGAGGCCCCCGCCGCCGAATCGAGCCTGGTCGTGAAGTGGAAGTCGCGCGAGAACCACCGCTGGTTGGCGCCGAGCAGGATGATGCCCGCGGCGAGGGCGAGCAGCGCCACCAGGACGAAGAGTCCGACCACCCTGTCGGCGTATCGTATCCGAAACTTCATGTCCGCTCCTCCTCGCCGCCCCGGCCCGCTTCGTCGTCCTCTTCGGGCAGGGCGTTGATGATGTCGCCCAGCACCGCTCTCCCGCCGTCGGCGTCTCGCTTGACGTTCGCGCCCTTCCCGGCTTTTTCCGACTCGAGCACCGCCCCGTCCTCGGCGAAGGCGTCGGCCCAGGCTCCGGCCATGCCCCAGGCCGCCTCGCTCGCCGCCGCCCGAGGCTTGAGCCTGCCCGTGAGGGCGCGCACCGCGTCCCCGTTCCACTCGACAGCCTCGTCGTACGAGCCGAAAGCCATGAGCCCGCCCGAGCCCAGGACCGCGATGAAGTCCGCGAATCTGCCCACCAAGTCCGAGCGCGTGGTCACGACCACCAGACTGCGGCCCCGCTCCTTGAGCGCCGCCACGATGCCCACGACCCGCTCGGAAGCGGCCTCGTCGAGGTTGGCGAAGGGCTCGTCCATGAACAGCAGCTCGGGGTCGAGGACGAGGGCCCGCGCGAGAGCGATGAGGCGGCGCTCGCCCGACGAGAGATCCGAAGGCCTCGTCTTGAGATCTTCCTCGTATCCGACCAGGTCCACGACCCGCCGGACGATCCTCTCGACCTCGGCCGGGGAAGAGCCCGGCTCGTGCACCCGCACCGGCAGGGCGAGGTTGTCGAAGAGGCTCTGGTTGGCCCAGAGCGCTCCGTCCTGGAAGACGAAGGCGCTCTTGCGCCGGAACTGCGCCTCCTCCTTCCGGGACAGGTGAGCGAGCGATCTACCCCGGTAGAGGACCTCGCCGGAATCGGCCGGCCGCAGCCCCGCCGCCGTCTTCAGGAGGGCGGACTTGCCCGAGCCCGCCGCGCCCATGAAAAAGGACGCGCGGCCCTCGCTCAGGTCGAAGGTGATGTCGCGGAGGATGTCGAAATCGCCGCGGCGCGCGCCGACGGAACGGAACTCCAGGATAGGCGGCTCGCCCACGGCCCTAGCCCACATACTGGATGGTCGTCAGCACGACATCCGCCAGGATGACGAGCATGAAGCTCGATCCCACCGCGCGGATTCCCGCCACGGGCACCTCGGTGGAGGAGCGCTCCACCGAGAAACCGCGGTAGAGCGAGACCACCGAGACGATCACCCCGAACACGAGGGCCTTGAGCAGTCCCATGCCCAGGTCGCCGGGCCGCAGCACGGCCGCGAGGTTGCGGAAATACTCCTCGAAGGCTATCGGCTTGATGAGCTGGACGACGGCGAAGGAGCCCAGGAGCCCGAACAGATTGAAGTAGACGTCGAGCACGAGCATCGAAATCACGACGCCGAGGAAGCGCGGCGCCGCGAGATAGGAGATCGGGTTGACCCCGACGGAGACGTAGGCCTCCATCTCGTGGGCCACCACCATGCCGCCCAACTCGGTGGCTATCGCGGTGCCCGAGCGGGCGATCACGATGAAGGCCGTGAGCAGGGGCCCGAGCTCGCGCGTGATGACGATGATCAACATGGTGTACATGAGCCGGCTCTGGCCGAACTCGGCGAGCAGGGAGGAGCCGATCAGGTTGATGGCGGCGCCGATCGCGATGGCCACGACCGCGGAGATGCGCAGAGCCTCCACGCCCGTGAAGAGAATCTGCATGACCAGGACTCTGAAACCGACCTGCCGCCGGCGCACCAGAAGGACCGATTCCTTGACCACGCTGAGAAAAAAGCCGAGGCTGTAGAGGAACTCCCCGGCTCCACGCCGCGCGCTTCGTCCCAGACGGTCGAGCATATCCCCCCCGGCGCGCGCCCATTCGGCGCGCTCTCTTCTTTGTATCGGTCGGGAGCCGCGGCGCCTCAACCCGGCCCGCGGACCGAGCTGAGCGGCCACGCTCGGTCGGGGGCCCCGCGGCCACGGTCCCGCACGCCCTCAATCCGCCCCGAACAGCCCCGAGAGGACCTCGCGCGTGATCGCGTAGAGGGGCGGGATACCCTCCCGGGGGCCCATGCGCTCAGAGAGGCTCTGTCCGGCGGACAGGGGCAGGTCGCTCACGTAGTACAGGAAGCGGCGCCGCGACGACGGCCGCAGCACTCCCAGCTCCTCCGCCTCGAGCAGGGCGCGCAGATACCAGATGCCTTCCATCTCGAGCCCGATGCAGCCCCAGATTCTCCGATAAAATTGTAGCATATCACGGTTCTGCAGGAGCGTCCCGCCCACCGTCAGGAGCGGCCCCGCGTGGACCGCGCGGCCGGGAAGGGCCGCCTCCAGGCGCGCGACCGTGCGCCCGCCCTCGCCCGGCAGGGGCTGGAAGGCGTCGTTGGCCTGCTCGACGAAGGCCGTGGGCAGGAGGAGGTCGCCGCGCGATCCCACGAGGGAACCCGCCTTGCCCAGCACGTTGACGCTCCGCACGTTGCGCCCGAAGAGGAGCAGCAGGCTGCGCATGATCTCCTCGGCCTGCTCGCCGAAGGCGTAGTCGATATTGACGATGAGCGCGCTCTCGGGGCAGCGGTGGCTCGACACCGCGGGATCGAAGCCGCGGCCGCAGACCCGAGGCGCGTCGATGAGCTGCACCTGGATGCCGGTGGTGACCGTCTCGGGCAGGCGCACGATGCCGCATTCTTGTTCCGTGGCGGCGAGCTCGGCGCGGCGCTCGGGAAAGGCGCCCAGGTACCGGCGCGAGAAATTGTAGATCTCGTCGAAGGGATTGTCCCAGAGCGGCTCGCGAAGCCCCTCCCGCTCGGCCCAGGCCAGGATATCGTCCTTGCGGCGGACGAAAAACGGATTGAGGCAATTCGAGACCGAGTGCGTGTTCGAGGAGACGATGTGGACCTCGAGCTCGTCGGGAAAATCGCTGGGCCGCGCGCCGAGGAGAGCCTCGGCCGCGCCGCCGACCTGGCTCGCCCAGAGCTCGGCGAGGCGGCTGTTGTAGTTGTTCGTCTGCTTGCGCACGTCTATCGAGAAGGCCTGCCGGTGGAACACGATGTCCCGGATTCTCGCGGGGGCGTCGACCGGCCAGAGCCTGCGCAGCTCGCGCCGTTCTTCCTCGCCGAAGGTGAGCCGCCCGAGCAGCTCGTCCAGGTCCTCGTCGTCCGCGCACGCGTCCTCGGCTCCGACCTGGTCCGAGGCCCGCCGCCCGCAGCCCGAGCGCGCCGCGGGCCTCGCGCCCTCCCGGGCTGGGCCCGCCAAGGCTGAGCCCGCCGGGGCGATGCCGGCATGGTCTCGGCCCGCATGGACCGAGGCCGCCGACTCGGCCGCGGCGAGGATCAGGTCGGGATGGTTCAGCCGGTAGCGGATCTTCCGCGCCTCCACGGCGAAGATGCACAGGCAGGTGACGAAGTCGACGAGATCCGAGAGGCCGTCACGGATGAGTACCATGTCCTTGCCGCACATCATCTCATACACGAAGCGATGGCGCGCCTCGGTCGGCACGAAGGGGAAGAGCCGCTCGGGGCTCGCGTAGACCGTGGGCAGGTTGTCCGTCAGGAGGAAGACGAAGGTGCGGGTGAGATTCTCGGGGAGGCGGCGCACGGCGTAGGCCAGGGCGCCCCAATCGATTCTCGAGCCGTCCGAGGCGAGCGGATGGAGGGCGGGATCGATCGCCTTGTAGTGCTCCACGAGGCGTCGGATATCGATGTTGCCCACCGCCACCGAGCGGAGGATCTCGGCATTGAAGCGGTCGAAGGCCTCGAAGAGCCCCAGCCCCTCGCGCAGCTTCACGCCGAAGGCCTGGGCGAAGGACCGCGACTCGGCGAGCAGCCGCAGGAAGCGCTCGCCCGGTATGACGAGGCAGGTCGAGGCCTCGAGGGCCCGCATCTCCAGAAGCCGGGGGTGTCCGAGCAGGCTGGAGCGCTCCCCGAAATAGGACCCCGCCTCGATCACGTTCATGCGGAAGGGAGGAATCCTCGTCGTATCCACCGACTCGACCGAGCCCTCGAGAAGCACGAATACTTCCCTCGACAGCGTGTCGCCCTGCCGGATGAGAACCTCGCCGGGCTCGAAAGCTCGCCGCTCCGAGGCGGCCGCCAGGCTTCGCAGCTCCTCGCTCCGCAGGTAGCTGAAGGGAATTATCGCCGAGATTCGATCGACCGTACGTTCATCCATGGATCCTAGAGTAATACCCGGCCTCCTCGGGGCGCAACCTCCGACGGGCAGGCGGCGGCCGCGAGCTATTGCCGACGACGGGAAAGAGCGGATAGTCTAGCCCGAGCGCCGCAGGCGCAAAAAACATGAGCATCGACCGAGCGACCTACAAGTCCGACGGACTCCTTCTCCTCACCGCTGCCATCTGGGGCCTGGCCTTCGTCGCGCAGCGGAGCGGCATGGCCTCGATCGGCCCCTTCGCCTTCAACGCCGTGCGCTTCGCGCTCGGCGCCGCCTCGCTTGCGCCCCTCATTCTCGCCGGCCGGCTTCGCGCCCGGAGCGGCGGACCGGGCCGGAAATCCGAGCCCGGCGCGGCGGGGAAGGCCTGGCGCATCGCCGCCGCCGGGACGGTGCTCTTCTGCGGCGCGAGCCTCCAGCAGGTGGGCATCGTCACCACCACCGCGGGAAACGCCGGCTTCATCACGAGCCTCTACGTCGTGCTCGTGCCCATAATCGGCTTCGTCTTCCGGCGCTCCTCCCGCACCGTCTACGGCCTGGGCATCTGGGCCGGAGCCGTCCTGGCCCTGGTCGGCCTGTACGTGCTTTCGGTCGGCTCCGGCCTGCGCGTGGCGCCCGGCGACCTGCTCGAATTGGCCGGCGCCCTGTTCTGGGCCGTGCACATCCTCATCCTGGGCCGCTTCGCCCGTACCATGGACGCTCTCGAGCTCGCGGCCGGGCAGTTCGCCGTCTGCGCCGCCCTGAGCCTGGGCGGCGCCCTGCTCTCCGAGCCCGCTCTTTTCGGGGGCCTGATGCCCGCGGCCCTGCCCATACTCTACGGCGGGCTTTTCTCCATCGGCATCGCGTACACGCTGCAGATAGTGGCCCAGAAGTCCGCCCATCCGGCCCACGCCTCGATCATTCTCTCCATGGAAGCCCTCTTCGCCGGCATCGGGGGAGTGGTCATCCTGGCCGAACCGCTGACCTGGCGCCTGGCGGGAGGCGGTCTTCTCATGCTTTCGGGAATGGCCGTGTCGCAGCTCTGGCCCGTCGGGGCACGGACGTCCCGGGCCGCAAGAAGGAGTGGCACATGACGAACGACGGCGATCAAGGAAACGACCGCATGGAACGGAATAGGGAGGCGGCCCTGGATCGGCTCACCGAGGCCTTCGCGGCGGACCGGATACATATGGAGGAATACGAGTCCCGCGTGGCCGTCGCGCAGAATGCCCGCGACGATTCCGAGCTCGCGCGCGCCCTCTCGGGCCTGCCCGCCCTCGGGGGTGCGCCCTCGGGTTTCTCCGAAAGGCGCGACTCGGCGGAAGCTCCGGGCAACCGGATCGACGCTCGGCTCTCGGGCGGCTCGAACATCGCCTGCGTCATGGGCGAGCGCCGGCTCGAGGGCGACTGGCTTTCGGGCGACCGGGTGAGCAGCGCCACCATCATGGGCAGCACGAGCCTGGACCTCCGGGACAGCGCCCTCCCCCCGGGGAGACTCAAGCTCGAGGTCTTCGTCTTCATGGGAGAGCTGCGCGTCGTGGTGCCGCGCGGCCTCTGCGTGCGCCTCAACGTCTTCCCCTTCATGGGCGACGCGCGCATGGACCGGGATGTCGGAAGCAGGGTCGAGCCGGGCAAGCCCTATCTCGAGATCGACGGTTTCGTCATGATGGGGAGCATCCGGATAGTGTCGGGAGCCTAGCAGCATGGCGACAATCGAATGGTCTTCCCGCTTCGAGCTCGGCATTCCCGAAATCGACGAGCAGCATCGCTCCCTCGTCGGGCTCGCCGGGAAATTCTACGAAACGCTCGCCTCGGGATCGGGCACCGCCGAGCTGGCCCGCACCGTCGAGGAACTCGTGGATTACGCCTGGCTCCATTTCTCCGAAGAGGAGAAGTACTTCACGATCTACAACCTGCCGGACTTCGAAAGCCACAAGGCGGGACACGAAGAGTTCATCAGGACCATCAGGGAGTTCGCCGGCCGGATCGACTCACCGAGCCCGGCCCTCGCGAACGAGGTCATGTACTTCCTCATATCCTGGATCCATCGCCATATCGGCCGGGATGATCGGGTGCTCCTGCGCATCACGCGCAGGGCGCGCATCCGGACCGGCTCCTCGTCGGAGGATGACAAAGCCCCGCCCGAGGACGGCGGGCGCGCCTAGGGCGGAGCCCCGAGCCGTCAAATCTTGTCGATCAGCATCGAGCACTTGCCCGAGGGAATGGGCAGCGTCTTTTTCTTCTTGCCCAGCACGTTGATCGTGAAGTAGTAGAGCTTCTCGCTCTCCATGTGGATCTCCCAGCCCCGGCCGGACTTGTTCGAGAGGATCGTGACCAGGTTGCGCTTGAGAGATAGGTTCTCGATGCCCATGATCTCCAGGTTGGGTATAATCCAGTCGACCGTCTTGCGCGGCAGCGAGATGTACAGGCCCACGATGTTCTCGATCATCATCGAAATGGTCGAGAGCCCCGTGTAGGCCAGGAACTGCGGCCTCGGCCAATCGGTCCGGCCTTCCCAGACCGCCTTGCCCTCGTTCTGCGGCTGGTACGCCTCCCAGATGACCGGCTTCTGCTCGACGGAGCGGTGCGCGCCGTGCTCCTTCTCCTCTCCGTTCTGATGCATCGAGTCGAGGACGAAATACAGATGCCGAATGGCGCAGTCGCGCGCGAACTCGTACTGGTTGTACTTTTCGAGTCCCTTGATCACCATGTAGGTGAAAGGCGGCACCACCGATCCGCGGTATCCGCCTCCCTGCTTGTCGTAGGAAGGATGGTCGGCCGACAGGGTCGGGAAGGGATGCTCGGTCCCGAAAACCGCGGGATCCTTCAGGTGGGCTATGAGCCGCTCGGCGCGATCCTCATTGGGGATTTCGGCGAGCAGGGGCCAATAGCCGCCGATCGTCTTGGTCTTGATCTGCTTCTCGTCCCGGTCCAGATCGTAATAAAAACCGCCATCATGGTCCCACATCTGGGAATTGATGCGCGTCTTGAGGGAGAAATAGCTGCGCTTGAACTGGAACGAGGCTTCCTTGTCGTTGAGTATGTCGCCCAGGGCCGAAAGATAGAGGGCGTTCATCGCCATGGCCGCATTGAAGTCCGAGAGATAGAAGGCATCGCCGCGGGGCGAGTTTTCCATGCCCGTGGCCGAGAGCGGCACCCCGTATAGTCCGTTCTCCCGCTTGAACGTCTTCTCCATCCAGGTCCAGTGCCGCTGGAGCGTCGGCATCACATCCTTGACCCGCTTCTTGTTGGCGGTCTTGTGGTAGAGGTTGTATTCGGCCCAGGCGAAGAGAGGAAGGCCCAGGCCCTCGGGATTGTCCTTCGGGAGTATGGGCTTGGAGGTGGCCGCGTCATAGCGCGAACGGATGGCCCCGTCCGGCTCCTGCAACGCATACAGGGCATCCAAACCGCTCGCCGCGGCGTAGATCCGGTTGGAATAGACGAGGAAGAAGGAGGAGAAGGCGGCTTCCATGAGATCGATCGCCGGTTGTTGCGGATAGTGGAAAAACTTGAGCTTTTCGACCGGGGTGCCCGGGGCTCCGTTCGTCCAGCAGTCGGCAATCCATGCCCACGTGCGATCGTATATCTCGACAAAATCCTGATCGTAAAAATGAACACGTGGGAAATCTCTTTTATTCAACGACAACCCCTTGTTGAACCCACACTGACCGCATTTTCGGGCCGCGTAATGCGGTAAACTTTTCAACCAATTTCAATAAATTGAGGTATTTTGACTAGCTAGTCACTATAACGTCCTTTACGCGCCTTGTCAAATTGCAGGCGTCGAAGAGTATCCAACCGCAAGGCTCTCCATCGCGGCAGCATCGTGCCAATCAGGCCACAGGAATAAAATAAGAAATTTTACGGCTGGCGGCTTTGACTTTTGACTCCTCTGGAGTAAATTTATTCCTAGACATATGCGACGTTCGATGTAGGGTGATTTCCGACCATTCGACAGCACTTCCCCGATTCCATCAGGGATAGGGGAAGCTGGAACGGAACGGTGAGGAGGTCCTTCATGGAAACCCCGCCTGAGAGTTCCAGGCCGGCTTCGGGTTCGTAGACGGCAGGCTTGGCGCCACGCCACGAAACCCGAAGGAACCGGCCCCGATTCGAGCCCCCCGAGGAGGCGTCAGGAGCCCTCGGAGCTGGCTCGATGGCGGTACGCCCGACGCGCGGACGCAGACGGCGACGCGTCGGGGACACGAGGGATGGGTCGAGCCATGGCAGCTCGAGAATGCTTTTTTCAAAGCATTGCACTTTGCGCCGCCTTAGGGCAGGGGCTCCTAGAAAGCCTCGTACGCAGAGCGTGCAAACCAGGGAGCCGTGCGAGTCCGTATTCGCCGGCTCCCTTTTTTTTTGCCGTAGCGGCGACCGCCGCCCTTCGCGGCGCTTCCTCGATCAAGAGCGTCGATTTCCCTTCCGATAAAAGAAAAGCCTATGATCATCACCCTGATGAAAAACGCCAAAGACGGCCGGCTCCACTATTACACCGTCCACGACCGCCAGCCCGTCCTCGACGCGCCCTTCGCCCTCTGCTCGGCGTGGAGAATCGGCATAGGGCGGGAGCGGGAGCGTCTCTACCGCTTTCAGTCGGTCGTTGAGCGGGACAGGATGATACGGAAGCTCGTATCACGGCGTCTGCGCGACGGCTATCGCTTGATCTACAGCTTTTCGCGGGCGGGATTCGCCGGAGAGACCGACATTCTTCTCGAACAGGCCTTCGTCTCCACGGGCGGCGGTGCCAAGGGAGAGGTCGCCCGGACCACGAAGCGTGGAAGCTCGGGAAGAAGCTATCAGCCGGAGCCGCCGGCGGCCGCCGAGGGCTGAAACCCGGCCGTCCACTGCCGGATCGGTCGGCTCCGGTCGAGCGACGAAGGCGGTTCGGCAGGCGCGACGCAGCTCAGCCGAGGGTGGAGCGCCGACTCGCGCCGCAAAATCCGCTCTCTCGCCACCAGGGGATCTTCGACGGACAAGGGGCCGCCCGCGCAGCCCGCCGGGCAGGCCAAGGCTTCGATGTAGCGTATTTCGGCCAGCTCTCCCCGCTCGAGAGCCTCGAGCGTTTCGATCACCTTCGCTATACCCTCTACCTTCATCGACGTGCCATCGCCCGAGGCCTCGGACGAGGCCCCGCCCCGCCCCCTCGGGCGCGGATCCGGCAGGGGCGCGCCGGAGGACAGGATGGACCTGAGCGGCGAGTAGATGTCCTTGAAGCCGATGACCCCGTCGATAGCCGATTTCTCGTAGCCGAGGGGCGCGCGGGTCACCGACACCTTGCCGGCGCACGGGGTGATGAAAAAGACGCCGAGCCCTTTCTCGCCGCGGTGCATCGTCTCCTTGACCATTCTCGCGGCCGCCTCCATGGGAGGTATCAGAGGCACCACCTGGGGGATGAGGGAAGGAAAGCGAAGCTGGATGATTCGGACCACCGCGGGGCAGGCGCTCGAGATGAGTGGGAGGGGCGAATCGCCGTCCCGAAGCTCCGCGAGCAGGGCCTCCGTGGCTCCCGCGATCAGCTCGATGGCCTCGGAGACCTCGAAGACTTCGTCGAAGCCAAGTTCGATGAGACCGGCCAGGATCGCGTCGACGCTCTGGGTCTCCTCGAACTGGCCGTACAGGGCGGGCGCCGGGATCGCCACCCTGCGGCCGTAGCCTTCGATCATCGAAAGGCAGTCCGACACCGCCGTCCTCGCGCCGCGGGGACAGACGCGGACGCATTCGCCGCAGTCGATGCAGCGCTCCGGATCGATGGAAGCCGGCCCGCTTTTGACGGAAATGGCCTCGGTCGGGCAACTTTCGACGCAGAGCGAGCAGCCGGCGCACTTCTCGGGATCCAGCCTGACCGCGTGGAACGGAATCGCCGGCACGGCGGCGAAGGAGCTCTTCGGAATATCCGCGGGCATCGGAACTATGCGATCTCCCGCACGCCGCCCGAGCGCAGCCCAGCTTCGTAGAGCCGGCCGCAGGCGAGAAACATCGAGTATTTCGTCGAAAAGAGGATCATGCCGTTTTCCTTGGCGATCTCGACGATATCCTCGGTGGGGATCTTTCCGCGAACGAAGACGATCGCCTTGATGTCCAGGAGGTCGGCGGTCCTGATGGCCTGGGGGTTCACGAGGCCGGTGAGGAGCACGACGTTCTCCTTGACGAAGGCCATCACATCGCTCATGAGGTCGGCGCCGCAGGCCGAGGAGACCTCGAGATCGAGCTGTTCCCCGCCGACGACCAGCCGCGCGTCGAGTACCTCTTGAAGCCGCCGAAGAGTCATGGTGTGCGTCGACTGTAGCACGAAGGCTCGTCAACCTCAAGCGCCGCTTTCTCTAAAGTGATTCCACGCCGTTCCGATACTCTGATCGTAGGAATTCCAGGCCGAGGCGCGACGTTCGCTGAGGCAGGGAGGCCCTATTCGTCGACTCGGGCGAGTGGAGTCGCGGGGGAACGTACGCAGAACCGGCGCCTAATGCAGCCGGCAAGGAAGCCGAGGCGGCCATTGTGCCGCTCGTAGCCTGGAAAGGAGTAAGGCCATGATCATTAATCACAATCTTAGCGCCATGTTCGCGGAGCGTTCGCTCCAGAACACCAATCAAGCCATCGACAAGGATATGGAGAAACTGTCTTCGGGGATGCGGATCAACCGCGCGGGTGACGACGCCTCAGGGCTCGCCGTCTCCGAGAAGATGCGGTCGCAGATTCGCGGTCTCCAGCAGGCGTCGAGGAACGCGCAGGACGGCATCTCGTTCATTCAGGTGACGGAAGGCTACCTCCAGGAGTCGCAGGACATAGTGCAGCGGCTTCGCGAGCTCGCGGTGCAGTCGGCCAACGGCGTCTACACGAGCGAGGACCGGATGATGATCCAGGTCGAGACCAGCCAGCTCGTCAGCGAAATAGACCGGATAGCCAGCCACGCGCAGTTCAACGGGCTCAACCTTCTGACGGGCCGATTCGCCCGCCAGGGGGCGACAAACGTCGTGACCGGGTCCATGTGGTTCCAAGTCGGGGCCAACATGGATCAGAGAGTCCAGGTCTACGTGGGAACCATGACAGCCAAGGCCCTCGGCGTGAGGAACATCGGCGACAACTCGATCATCTCGTTCGAGACGCCCGACGGCTCCAATCGCGCCATCGGCACTCTCGACGAAGCGCTCAAGCGGATCAGCAAGGAACGCGCCAACCTCGGCGCCTACCAGAACCGCCTCGAGTACGCGATCCGCGGTCTGGATGTCGGCGCAGAGAACATGCAAGCCGCCGAAAGCCGCATTCGAGACACCGATATGGCCAAGGAAATGGTCTCGTACACGAAAAACCGGGTGCTCGCGCAGGCCGGCAACGCGATGCTCGCGCAGGCGAACCAGAAGACTCAAGACGTGATGGCGCTCCTCCGTTAATCCTCCGTCCGACGACGAAGAAGAGCGGTGCGGCGAAAGCCGCGCCGCTCTTTTTTGGCATTGTCCACGGCGAGCGGCGCGCATATAATCCCCCCCGATGGACGCGCTCAACAAAGAGAAGAAGCACGAGCTGATACGGCGCGTCTTCCCGGATCTTCGCTACGGAGGCGATCCCGATATCGAGCGGTACTTCGAGCTGCGCCGGGACCGCCGTCTGGCCGATGCCCTGTCCGTGTACAACGGCAGCCTCCGCGCCCGCTATCCCGACGACGCCGCCCGCGTCACCCTGCTTCGCCTGTACCGCGAGGGCGACCCGCGCTACGCGACCTACCAGGAAAGCCTCATCCTCGGACTGGCCGACAAGCTCGCCCGGAGGATAGCGTCCAACATCGATCTCATCGTCGCCCCGCTCGAACGAGCCGATCTGTCGAACGCCTTCACCGCGCTCAAGACCGTGGAGTCCGTGCTCGCCCGCTTCGGCGGCGATTCCGAGGCCGCGCTCCTCCAGCTCTCCCGCTACGAGGAGTTCTCCCGGTTACTCGACCATCGGGGCCTCCTGTCGCGCCGCGCCCTTGAACTGGTGCGCGAGTACGACGCCGTCGCCCGCGCCGAATCCCCCGCGGACTACGACTTCATCGCGCGGAGCGAGGCGATCGAACGGCGCCGGCGCGCCGGCGCGGCCGAGGCGCGGTCGAGCGCGTCGGCTCCCGACGAGCGCTACGACTTCGTGGCCATGAGCCGGAAGAGCGAGGAGAGCCGCAAGGCCCGCGAAGGCGCGCGGACCACCTACTTCGATCCGACCAAGATCACGTTCAAAGCCGGGGACCGCGCCCGCGTGGAGATTCCCGCCACGCTCCGCCGCCGCGAGGACAAGGTGCTCGTCTTCTGCGCCAAATACTGGAACCAGGTCCGAGACCCCTCCTTCGATCGGCTCGTCTTCCTCTATTCGCGAAAATACGGCGGCAATCACTACGAGATTTTCCGCGCCGTCAAGCTCGGGCGTCAGCGCGGCTCCAGCGACGACGAGATATTGAGCGCAGTCTCGGGCATCCTGACCACCAGCTACGACTATTCCGTCTCGGGCGACCTCTACATGCAGGTCATGTGGCGCCGCCTGCGCAAGCGCATGGAGGCTCGCGCCACCGAGCATCGCCTGGCCGCACCCGGCCCCGAGTCGCGCGTGCGCGCGGCGCACGCCGAGCGCCGCGAGATCCTGGGCTCGACGGACACGGAGACCCGGGTAAGGCCGGAAGGCCCTTCCGACGCGGAAATCCGCCCGAGCAAGGCCGAGTCGCCTCGTCGGACCGCGCCCGCGGTTCAGCCGGCCGCCTTGCCGCCCGAGCCTCGCGCCTCGGTTCGCGGAGCCCCTGCGGCGTCTCCCGGGAATCGCGCCCCGGCTCCCACGCCGCTCTTCGCTACCCGAGCTCCGGATTTCGCCCTCAGGGACGCCTCGGCCAGAGCCGAACCGCAGGGCGAACCCCGCTCGCTCGTCCGCGGCCCGGCGGGCGGGAGCGGACCGGCGGGCGGAAGCGGACCGAAGGCTATGCCTTCGAGCGCGCCGACACTCGATCGAAGGACGCCGTCGCCGCCTGCTTCCACACCCGCGCGAAGGGCGCCGCCCTCGCCGTCTCCCGCGCCCGAACGGAAAGTCGCCCTCCCGCCCGGCTCGGCCCCGGAAAGGCGAGTGCCGGCCCCCCGGAGCGACCCGCCCGAACGCCGGGCCGGTTTCGGGGAACCAGCCTTCCGGCAGGATGCGGCCGCACGACTGGCAGCGGCGGCAGAGGAGCCCCCTGCACCGACACCGGCGGTCTCCGCCCCCGCGGCCAGACGGACCGGCGGCGCGCTTTCCGTCCGGGAAGGGCGTGAGGCTGCCCGACCGGCGACCGCTCCCGCAGCCAGAAGCGGGCCCGGGCGAGGGGCGCCCGCGCAAGGGAGCTCAAAGGAGCCCGCCCTGACCAAGGTGGCGAGGGCGAGCGGTTCGCGCCTGCTCGCGGCCGCCCCGGCCGCCCCCGAGCCGGTGCCGCGCATCGAAAGCCGCGGCGGCTCCATTTCCGACAGGATCCGCGCCCTGTCCGGCAAGGCCTACGATGTCTACCGCGAGATATTCCTGGAAAATGTACGAACGCACATCCATCGCCACCTTCTCGCCCATCAGACGAGAAGCCACGGGCTGTTCGACACTGCGGCCAACGACGCGGAAGACCAGGTCTATTCCTTCATGGCCGCCCACTACGACGACCCCTTCATGGACTGGGCTCGCTCGGCCGAGCGCGGCGCCGTCGAGTCCTTCGGCTTCGCCCTGCCCTCGCTCGACCCCATCATCGAATCCTGCTTCAAGGGACTCTGAGGCCTTCCCGGCGGATACCGTCGATGCGGCTGGCGGCGACCGGTGCCGGCCGGGTCGAGCACAGGCGCCCAGGCCGGCGCGCCCTTGCCTCTTAGCGAGGAAAAAAGTTATATTTTTCCTCTTCCCGCGACTTTCGCGGGAGGAGAAGCCGTCTGTCGGCGTTCGCATCCGTCGCCCAAAGGAACCATGAATGACCGTAACCAAGAACCGTGTCGTCAGCATCGACTACAATCTCAAGGACGCGGGGGGGGACCTCATAGACTCGTCCCCGAGCGGAGAGCCGCTCGTCTACCTCCATGGGAACAATAATATAATCCAAGGTCTCGAGAAGCATCTCGAGGGAAAGTCGGCCGGAGATCAGGTGGACTGCGTCATTCCCGCGGCCGAAGGCTACGGGGAACGCGACGAAAGCCTCGTCTTCAAGGTCGACAAGAGCGAGTTCGGGCCCGACGCCGAAGTGGATGTCGGCATGCAGTTCGAAGCCCACGGCGAGGATGGCAACCAGATCGTGACCGTCGTCGGGATCGAGAACGACGAGATCACCATCGACGCGAACCACCCCCTCGCCGGCGAGGAGCTGCATTTCTCCGTCAAGGTGATCGACATCCGCGAAGCCACCTCCGAGGAGCTCCAGCACGGCCACATCCATGCCGCCGGGGGCTGCGACGATTGCGGCTGCGAAGGCTGCGGCGACGGAGACTGCGAAGACGGTTCCTGCGAAGGTGGAAGCTGCGGCTGCGAGGATTGATGCGGCCGGACTCCTGACATGCGGCTTCGGCCCCTCGATCTGGCGGCGGTGCTGCTCGCGGCCGCGGCGATAGGTCTGGTCGCGCGCTGGGCCTACGCTTCAGGGACGGGGACGCCGGAGCTGACCGTCCAGGGAGCCCGCGGCAGCTATAGCTATCCCCTTTGGCCGGACAGGCGTGTCGAGGTCGATGGGCCGCTCGGCCTCACGACCATGGAAATCCGCGGAAGGTCGGCGCGGATCGTCGACTCGCCCAGCAAGAACAAGCTGTGCACGGCGAACCTCCCCCTGCCGCTCGCCGTCGACCTCCTGCCCTTCCCCGGGTACCTCGCGCTCGTGAACGTGCTGGGCATGAGCGTGATCTCCGGCTCGCTCCTTTCCTTCGTCGCCCTCTTCTCGCTCGCAAGCACGCTCGGCGCCGCGCTCGGCTTCTTCGCCGAGCGTTTCTCCGTGAGCTCGCGGTGGTACGCCCGGGCTGCCGGCGGAGGGGAGGAGGGTGCTCGGGCGCATCGGCTCGATTGTCGCCTCGGTCTTCATCTATTATGATAGAATCGTCGCGTACCATGGGGCCCTTCGTTCCTCGACCCTGTTCGAGGACATCGACACTCTCATGCTCAGGGTCTCCGACGAGAAAGCGGTCGTCTCGCCGGGCCCGAAGCGGGGGCATCCGTCGGGCGGAGTCGCCATTCCCGCCGCTGTGACCGCTCTCGTCCACATCGCTTTGGTTCTCGCCCGGCTTCAGGAGGTTGCATCGTGAAACTCAGGACCAAACTGGTCGCCCTCACCCTCGTCCCCATGGCCATCGCGCTCGTCCTCGGATCCCTGTTTCTCGTGCAGCAATCGCGGGACTCCAACGAGACGGCGGCCACGCTCGCCAATCTCGGCTATATCCGGGCGGCCAGCGCCTTCATCGGGGCTATCCAGCTGGAGCGAGGAACGGCCAACCTCATACTTTCCGGAGGCGCCGATCCGGGGCAGCTGGACGCGCAGGTGAGTCGGACCGATGCCGCGGAAAAAGCCTGGCGCGCGGCCTTCGCGGGCTCGAGGCTGCCGAAGGCTTCGATCGACGCGGTGCAGCAGGCCATGGATTCCTTCAAAAGCCTCCGATCGGACATCAAGGGCGGGAGCGCCGATTCGAAGGCCGCCTTCGCCGCCTACTCCGCCACGATCGACCGGCTGCTCGACTCCTGCGAGACGGCGGCCGCCACCTCGGTATCCAGTTCGATGCACCGGCTCTTCGGCCTGGTCATCCTGGAGGAGGCCAAGGAACAGACGGGGATTCTCCGCGGGCTTCTTTCCGGCTTCGTCTCGACAAAGGCAACGATCGCCGACGCGGGCGTACTCGACTTGACCAGCCACTACGGCGCCATTTCGGCGCTGCTGGACTCGCCGGCCCTCGCCCTCGATCCGGAAGACGCCCAGGCCCGCGACGCCATTCTGCAGTCGCCCGAATACGCCTCGCTGGGATCCGACCTTCTCGACGCGATCAAGAGCGCCGGAACCGGGCGCTTCGGGCTCAGCGGCGCGGAGGTGTTCGGCGCGGGCACGGCGGTCATCGACAAGATCCAGGAAATCATCTCCGACGAACAGACGACCATCGGCTCCGATCTGACGGCCGGCCTCTCAGCCCTCCACGCCTCGTTCATCACCGTGGCGGCGGCCCTCGCCATCCTGCTCTTCGGCGTCTTGGCGGCCGCCGTCGTCGTGATGCGATCGGTCCTGCTCCGGATCCGGACGATTTCCACGGCCTTCCGCGACATAGCCGCCGGCGAGGGCGATCTGACGAAAACCATCGAGGTGCGTTCGAGCGACGAACTCGGAAGCCTCGCGCTCGACTTCAACGCCTTCGCCGGCGCGTTGCGCGAACTCGTCGATCACATCAAGGCCGAGGCCAAGACCCTGTCCAGCGGAACCGAGGAGCTCGCCGCGAACATGACCCAGACGGCGAGCGCGGTACAGGAGATCGCCGCGACCATCGATTCGATCAAGCAGCAGGGACTGAACCAGAGCGCCTCCGTCACCGAGTCGTCCGCGACGATCGAGGAGATCACCAAGCGAATCGCGACCCTGGGCCAGGCGATCGAGCGGCAGGCCGAGAACATCGCCGTCTCGGGTTCGTCCATCGAGGAGATGGTCGCCAACGTGCAGTCGGTCACCGCCAACATCGAGCGCATGGGAGTCTACTACCAGCGCCTCGAGTCGAGCTCGGGCGACGGGCGCGAGGCTATCGCCCGCGTCGCCGCCCAGGCCAAGGACATCGTCGACCAGTCCGAGAACCTGCAGGAGGCGAACGCTCTCATCGCCGGCATAGCCGCGCGTACGAACCTCCTCGCCATGAACGCCGCGATCGAGGCCGCCCATGCCGGGGACGCCGGCAAAGGCTTCGCCGTGGTCGCCGACGAGATCAGGAAGCTGGCGGAGAACGCCGCGGGCCAGTCCAAGACCGTGGCCCGCAACATCGGTTCGATCCGCAAGGTCATCGCGGCGGTGGTCGAGTCCTCCCAGGACGCCGAGCGGACCTTCCAGGCCATCGTCGAGCAGATCGGCGTGCTCTCGCGGCTCGAGGAAGAGGTCAAGTACGCCATGCAGGAGCAGAGCTCCGGCTCGGCCCAGATCCTCGATTCGCTGTCGAAGATGAACGAGGTGACGCGCGAGGTCCGCTCCGAGGCCTCGCTCATGGACGAGGGCGGCGCGACCGTGCTCGAGGAGATGGGCCGGCTCATCCGGCTCACGGCCGAACTGGAGAACGGGCTCAACGAGATGGCCTCGGGCGCCCTGCAGATACGAACGGCCGCCGAAGCCACGAACGATCTGACCGTCCGCGCCGCCCAGTCGGTCAAGAACCTGGGCGCCGAGACCGAGAAGTTCAGGACCTGAGCCTGCGCGGCCGGCTTCGCGAGGACTCGGCGGGCGGGGCCGATCCCGCGGCAGCTTTCATCAGATCGTGAATTTGTCGGCGGCTTCCTTGACCTCGGCGATGAGGGCCGAGTTCTTCGAGCTCAGCTCGATCGTCTGGGCGATCGCGTCGTTGATTTCCTTCGTCCCCCGGGTCACTTCCTCGTTGTTCTGGACGACGACGACATTGACGTTGCGCAGGCGCTCGACCTGCTCGAGGATGGCCTGGTTGCCCACGGCCATCTCCTCGGAGCCGCGGCCGATCTCGCGCGTGATGTCCTTGACCCGCACGAGACCTTCGAGGACGTGGCTGCCTCCCTCGCGCTGCTCCGACATCGCCGCCCCGATCGTGCGCACGGCATCCCCCAGGGCCTCCGATTTTTCCAGTATCGAGGCGAACGAGGTCACGGCCGAGGCGGACGCGCCCCGGACCGATTCGATGGCCTGCGAAACGCGGCCCAGGTCTCCGGTGATGTCCTTGCCCTGCGAGGTGGACTGCTCCGCGAGCTTGCGGATCTCGTCGGCCACCACGGCGAAGCCCTTGCCCGCGTCGCCCGCGTGGGCGGCCTCGATGGCGGCGTTCATCGCGAGCAGATTGGTCCGGTCGGCTATCTCGGTGACGAGCCTGGCCGCCTCGTTGAGGTTCTCGGAATAGCGGACGATCGCGGCCACCGCCTCCCCCACCTCGTCGATGCGGGCCTTGCCGTCCGAACCCTCGGCCGAGAGGCGCTCCGAAGCCCTCGCGGAAGCCTCCGCTATCGAGGTCACCGATTCCACGTTCGCTATCATCTCCTCGACCGAAGCCGAGGACTCGGTTATCACCGACGACTGGCTCGAGATCATGGTCGAAAGCGCGTCGACGGAGCGGGCCAGCTGCTCGATCGCGGCCGAGACTTCCCTGACCGCCGCCGACTGCTCGTCGAGCTGCCCCTTCGTGTTGCCGATGTTGCTGTTGATCTGGATGACGGCGGCGCCCGTCTCTTCCATGGTGGAAGCCAGGCCCTGCCCCGTCCGCTCGAGCTCGGCGAGGCGTTCCTTGATGATGCCGACCAGGCAGCGCAGATCGACGACGAGCCCGTCGACGCAGGCGGAAATCTCGCCGAGCTCGCCGCCGAATTTTTCGCCGGTCTCGACCGTGAAGTCGCCCGAGCCGACCTTGGAGACGGTCCGGACGACGCTCGTCAGGGGCTTGGCGATCGAGCGGACGGTGAGGAGCACGAAGGCGAGCACGAAGAGAAGCACGGCGATCGACACCACGGTGACCACGCTCGCCGCCTGGGCGGCCGCGTCCCGACCCTGGGCGGCCGCGTTCTGCGCGATCTCCTTGGCCTTGCTGTTCAAATACACGAGATTGGCCGACAGGCCGTCGAAGCGGAGCGCCGCGACCTGGAAGAGGTCGCTGGCGTCGGCTTCTCCCGCCTGCATGGCCGACGAGGCCTTGGTGGCGGCGTCGGTGAAGGCGCCGTACGCACTCCGGATATCGGCGAACATCGAGGTCATGTCCGCGTCGGCCTTGAGCGAGGTGAGGTTGTCGAGCGAGACCTTCGAGGATTTGAGCGAGTCGAGGAAGGTCGCGTCGGCGCCCGCAAGCTCGTCCGAGTGTCGGAGCAGGGCGGTCTCCACGCGATAGAGCGCGATCCAGGCCGTATAGGCCCGTTCCTCGAAATCGGTGTTCGCGAGGAGGAGGGCGGAGTTGGCGGCCTGCAGGCGCACCGTCCCCGAGAGGCCGTTCAGCGAGCCCCAGGCGATGTAGAGATTGACCGCCATGCCCGCGGCGACCACGATCGAGATCACGACGAGCTTGGCCAATATGCTCATAGTGGAGAAGATGCGCAGTTTCATCGGGACTCCTGGTCGCGCGTATCGGTTCGCGAAAGAAGCGCTCTAACACGGTGCGGCTCGCGCAAAACGCCGACACCTTTTTGCGCGAGCTACCCAAATCTGCGGCATTTGCGCGCGCTTTCGAAGAAAGCGGAGCAAGTGCGAAGCGATTTCCAAACCATCATATTCGCGGAACGGTCGAGCTAGTATCGCACAACCCCGCCAAAAGTCAAATTTTCGTCACGACGATATTGACGAGCTTGTCCTTCACGACGATCACCTTCGCCACGACCGCGCCGTCGGTCCATTCCTTGACTTTGGGGCGGGCGAGCGCCGTGGCCTGCAGTTCCGGCTCGGCCGTCCCCGCGGGGGCCACGAACCGGTCCCGGATCTTGCCGTTCACCTGGACCACGATCTCCTTCTCCTCGTCCGCGCAGAGCGCCTCGTCGAAGCTCGGCCAGGTCTCGCGGGCGAGCGTGGAGGCCGGGCCGCCCGAGCCGAGCCGCTCCCAGAGCTCCTCCGCCAGATGCGGGGCGTAGGGCGCGAGCAGGAGGACGAAGGGCTCCCACAGGGCGCGCGGCGGCGTCTCCAGCCTCCCGAGTTCGTTCGCGTAGATCATCATCGCGGAGATCGCGGTGTTGAAGTTCAAGGTGGCCGTGTCGCCGGTCACCTTCTTGATCGTCTTGTGCAGAAGCTTCCGCAGCTCCGCCGGCGGCGCCGCGGAGGCCGAGTCTTCGCCGAAGCGCTCGCCCAGGGCCCAGACTTTTTCGAGGAAACGGCTCACGCCGACGAGGCCCGAGGTGGCCCAGGGCTTGGAGACCTCGAGCGGGCCCATGAACATCTCGTACACCCGCATCGAGTCGGCCCCGAACTCGCGGACGATCTCGTCGGGATTGACGACGTTGCCCCGCGACTTGGACATCTTCTGGTTGTCGTCGCCGAGGATCATGCCCTGGTTGACGAGGCGCATGAAGGGCTCGGGCGTGCCGACGGCGCCGAGGTCGAAGAGGACCTTGTGCCAGAAGCGCGAATAGAGGAGGTGGAGCACCGCATGCTCCGCTCCGCCCACGTACAGGCTCACGGGCATCCAGTACTCGAGGCTCTCCTTCGAGGCGAAGGCCGCGCCGTTCCGGGGGTCGAGATACCGCAGGTAGTACCAGCAGGAGCCGGCCCACTGGGGCATGGTATTCGTCTCCCGCTTGGCGGGGCCGCCGCACTTCGGGCAGGTGGTGTTCACCCATTCGGGTATGTTCGCCAGCGGCGATTCGCCGGTGCCCGTGGGCGCATAACTCTTCACCTCGGGCAGGAGAAGGGGAAGCTCCGACTCGGGCAGGGGGACGATGCCGCAGGAGGGGCAGTGGACGACGGGGATGGGCTCGCCCCAGTAGCGCTGCCGGCTGAAAAGCCAGTCGCGCAGCTTGTAGTTGACCGCCCGCTTGCCTATGCCGCGCTTCTCGAGCCAGGCGACGATCGCCTGCTTGAAGTCCGCGGTGCCGAGGCCGGAGAAATCCCCGGAATTGACGGCCACGCCCTCCTCCGTGAAGCACTCGTCGGGGTCGCCGCAGGTGCCTATCTTGGCCTCGGGGCTGCCTTCCTTCGCCACCACCTGGAGGATGGGCAGGCCGAAGACCTTCGCGAAGTCCCAGTCCCGCTCGTCGTGGGCGGGGACGGCCATGATCGCCCCGGTGCCGTAGGATATGAGCACGTAGTCGGAGATCCAGACGGGAATGCGGCGTCCGTTGACGGGGTTGATCGCGTACGCTCCGGTGAATACGCCGGTCTTGTCCTTGGCCAGATCGGTCCGCTCGAGGTCGCTCTTGCCGGCGGCCGCCACGACGTAGGCCTCGACCGCCTCGTGCTGCGCTTTCGTCGTAATATCGTGCACGAGCGGATGCTCGGGGGCAAGCACCATGTAGGTGACCCCGAACAGGGTGTCCGGCCGCGTGGTGAAGATCTCCATCGTCTCGGTCCCGCCCTCGATCCCGAAGACGACGCTCGCCCCCTCGCTGCGGCCGATCCAGTTGCGCTGCATGAGCTTGACGGCCTCGGGCCACTCGACCAGGTCCAGATCGGAAAGCAGGCGGTCGGCGTAGGCCGTGATCTTGAGCACCCACTGCCTGATGCGCTTGCGCGTGACCTTGGTGCCGCAGCGGTCGCAGGCGCCGTCCTTCACTTCCTCGTTAGCGAGCCCAGTCTTGCAGGAGGGGCACCAGTTGATGGGCATGTCCGACTCGTAGGCGAGGCCGCGCTCGAAGAGCTTCAGGAAGATCCACTGGGTCCACTTGTAGTAGTCGCTCTCGCAGGTGGCGATCTCCCGGTCCCAGTCGTACGAGAAGCCCAGCGACTTGATCTGGGCGCGGAAGCGTTCGATGCTCGCGTGCGTCGTGACCGAGGGATGGGTGCCCGTCTTGATCGCGTGATTCTCCGCCGGCAGGCCGAAGGCGTCGAAACCCATGGGATGGAGCACGTTGTAGCCGTTCATCCTGAGATAGCGGCAATAGATATCCGTGGCCGTGTAGCCCTCGGGGTGGCCCACGTGGAGGCCGTCGCCCGAGGGATAGGGGAACATGTCGAGCACGTAGCGCCGCTTTTCGCGCGGCACCGCGGGATCCTCGACCGACTTGAAGGTCTTGTCCCGCTCCCAGCGTTCCTGCCACTTCTTCTCTATCTCGCGGAATGGATACTTGGCCATGAAGATGCTCCCCCGGACGTACGATGCGGACGATGGTTCGATGCCGCCTCGCGGCGGGCTCATTGTAGCGGAGCAAAGGCGCGCCGTTCAAGCTTGCCGGAAGGGCGCTTCGCGGAGCCGCGGGGGCTCGGGCGGGCGTGGGCGGGGGCGCTTCGCTGGGGCGTGGGCCGCGAGGGCGAGCCGCAG
>JAJXZP010000181.1 GCA_021779995.1 bacterium
GGCTCCTCTTCGAACTGCTGCAGAAAACCTTCGATATCTCGGCCCGCAGCGCTTCCAAGGTCGCGGTGATCTACATCGATCTCGACGACTTCAAGCCGATCAACGATCGCCTGGGGCACTTCGCGGGCGACAAGGCCCTGGTCGTCATGGCGGAAAGGCTGCGCTCGCTCTTGCGTTCGTCGGACACCGTGGCTCGCGTAGGCGGCGACGAATACATCGCCGTGCTCGCCAATGTCTCCGACCGCGAGCAGATCAGGCTCGCCGCCGCCAAGATACTCGATGGCTGCGTGAAGAGCTTCAGCATCGACGGCCACGAATGCTGCATCAGCCTGTCGATGGGCATAGCCATCTACCCCGACGACGGAAGCGACATCGAGACGATCGTCGGAGCGGCGGACAAGGCCATGTACGGCATCAAGCGGGCGCAGAAAAACGGTTTCGCCTTCGCCTGAATCGGCGGCAGCCGACCCGGCTCGGCCCGCGTCCGGCTTGCCAATCCCGGCGCTATCGTGTATACTGCCGGCAATTCTTTGCATCATCGTGTCTTAACGGAAGGAAGCCATGGCATCCCAGACACCTAAAACACCCGCGGGACACCCCGTAAAAACTGAGTCCTTCGACCAGTCCAAGAAAACGGGTAAGAATCGTTTCGCCTACATCGGCACCATCGTCGTCCTCGGCCTCTTGATCGTCGCCTTCGTCATCGTGCTTCCGCTCGGCGGCGTCACCGGCGGGATGGGCGGCGGGCAATCCCTGGACTTCGGAAGCTACGCCGGCAAGAGCATCGTCTACGGTCAGGGAACCTACTTCGCCTCGCAAGTGCAGGCGATCAACGACCAGCTCCACCAGCAGGGCCTGAACGAGTCGAACTACCAATTCTTCGCGTACCAGGTCTACCGCGGCGCCTTCGAGCGGACCGTCGTGCACATGGCGATACTCGACGCGGTCCAGAAGGCGGGTATCAGCATCAGCGGCAAGCTCCTCGATCAGAAGATGGCCGAAAATCCCGCCTTTCAGGAGAACGGCAAGTTCTCCATTCAGCGGTACAACTCCACGAGCCTTTCCGAGAAGCTCGACCTCCGCAATCAGATTCGCGACGATCTTCTGACCCAGGAATACTACGCCAGCACGCTCACGCTCGCGCCGAGCTCGAAGGAGACGGCCTTCATCGCCTCCATGGCCAAGGATACCCGGACCATCGAGTATGTCGGTTTGCCGCTCTCCTCCTATCCGGACACCGAGGTCGCCGCCTGGGGGGCCGCCAACTCCGGTCTCTTCCGGCGGCTCTCCCTCTCGCGGATCACGCTCGACGGCAGCCAGTCGGATGCCGAGGCCCTGCTCAAGCAAATCCAGGGCAAGACCGTCTCCTTCGATCAGGCGGCCAAAGACCGCTCCAAGGACCAGTACGCCTCCAAGGGCGGTGTCATGGGTCCGATGTATTTCAACGAGATCGCCTCGGACCTCAGCGACAAGGCGGCGGCCGAGAAGCTCGCCTCATTGAAGAAGGGCGAGTTTTCTCCCGTGCTCAAAACCGCCACCGGCGGCTATGCCTTCTTCCTGGCCGATGACGACGCGCAGGCGCCCAACTTCGCCGATCCGATTCTCGTCCAGGCCGTCCGCGACTACATGAACCGCTTCGACAAGGGCACGATCGAGAATTGGGTGGTGGCGAAGGCCAAGCCGCTCTCCAGCGCGCCGGGTGCGACCTTCGAGGCTGCCTGCAGGCGTCAGGGGCTCAAACTGAAGACCGACGGTCCCTTCCCCCTCAACTACGGCGACCTTCAGGTGACCATCTACGGCCAGAAAGTTCCCCTTTTCAATCCGGTGAACGCCAGCGACGCCAGCGAGCTGGCGGGAGCCTCCACGAACGACAAGTTCCTCCTCGACGCCTTTTCGCTCGCCCCCGGCTCGGTCTCCGAGCCCATCGTCCTCGGCGATAATGTCATTGTCATGAAGATCAAGGAAGCCGGCAGCTCCCTCGACGCCTCGGGCAGTGTCGATCTCTACTATCCCTACTTCTACCGGCAGAAGCTCACCACGGATGTCGCCAACGCATTCCTGCAGAGTCCCCGGTTGAAGGACAACTTCGCTCCCGTGTTCTTCAAGTACTTCCAGCCCAAGACCCCGACTCCCGGCGCCGTCGGCAGCTGAAGGCATCGTGTCCGAAGCGGAGGCCCCCCTCGTCTTTTCGACGCCGGGGGGCCTTTGCGTCCGCCATCGCGGACGACTTCTCTATTCCGAGCGCGATCCGTCCCGCCTGCCTAAACGCACCGCGGCCGCCTGCGATCGCGGCCCGAGGCGTCTCCACCTCGTCTTTTCCCCCCTGCTGTGGTACGGCATCGCCCAACTCGTCGAGAATATGGGCCCCGGTTCCGCCGTGCTCTGCGTCGAGGCGGATCCCGCCTTGGCTCGGCTATCCCGCGAGGCGATGCCCCCCGCGCTGTCGGCCTCGGAACGGGTGAGCTTCCTCGAAAGCGACTCGCCCGAGGAGGTTCTCCTGCATGCCCAGGAGCTGGGACGGTTCCGCGCCGCGAGCGTCCTGGCGCTCTCGGGCGGAGAAGCCCTGAACTCTGCCCTGTACGATCGCATGGGCGCTCTCGTCTCCTCCGAGATAGCGAGCGCCTGGAGGAACCGCGCCTCTCTCATGGTGATGGGCCGACTCTGGGCGCGCAATGTGTTCGCCAACCTGGCCGAACTGCCCTTCATGCGGCTGGAGCCCCCGCCCCGATTTCCCGGGGCGGTCGTGGTGTGCGGGGCCGGCCCCTCGCTCGAGGAGGCCCTGCCCTTCATTTCCGCCCGGCGGAAGAGCGTATCGGTCGTGGCCTGCGATACGGCCCTGGGCAGCCTCCTCGCCGCGGGGATCGAGCCTGACCTGCTGGTCTGTCTCGAGGCTCAGGCGCACAACCTGGCCGACTTCACCCCCCTCGGCGCTTCGGCCCAGCGCACGATAGCCGACCTCAGCTCGCACCCGGCCACCTTCCGCGCCGTACGCGGTCCCAAGCACCTGAGTTTCGTCTCTTTCACCGACAGCCCCTTTCTGCGGCGCCTGGCCGGCGTGCTCGACTCGCTTGGAATTCCGTATCTGGCCATGCCCCCCCTAGGCTCGGTCGGCGTCCACGCGGCGCAGCTGGCGCTGAGGCTCGCCCGAGGGCCGGTCTTGGCCACCGGCCTCGATTTCAGCTTTGAGCTGGGCAAGACCCACGCGCGTGGGACGCCCGGCATCCTCTCCGAGGAGCGGCGGCTTACGAGGACCGGGCGCTGGAATGCACAGTACGAAATTTCCTTCAGGCCGAGGAACCTTGAGGCGCCCTGCCCTCCTCTCCCCGACGGACGCCGCCTTCTCTCCGACCCCGTGCTGCTCTCCTACGCCGAGCTGCTCGCCGGAAGCCTCGCCGCCGGAAGCCTCGCCGCCGGGCGCGAGTCAGAGGAACGTAAAACAGAGGCAGCCGCGCTCTACGACATCCGCGGCCGCGGCCCCTCGATCGGCGCGGTCTCCCTGACGCTGGAAAAGGCCGCGGCCCTCCTCGATTCGCCGCCTCTCGGGGCAACTTCTCTCGCCGCGGCGAACGGGGATGCGGAGGGCACCGGCCAGGCAGGCGCGGCAGCCCCCTGCGCTCCCGAGACAGGGCTTGGGCCGAACGGAGGCGCGCTCTCGGCCGCGCTCGACGGTTTTCTCGCCGCGGAGCGCGGCAGGCTGGAGGAGCTTCGCGAGGCCATGAAGGGAAGGGCGAGGATGAGTCCGGAGCGGTTTTCCGCCCGGCTCGGAGAGGCCGACTATCTGTACTGGAGTTTCCCCGACGCGGATCGCGTGAAAGAGCTGCCGCAGGACGTTCTCAACCGCCTTCTGCCCGAGATCGAGTTCTGGATCTGGCGCATAGACTCGGCCTCGGGGACGCTTCGGGAAGAGCTGATCTGAGCTGCGGCTGATCTGAGCCGCGGCCGATCTGAGCCGCGGCCGAGCCGCGGTCGAGCCGCGCAGCTGAGTCGAGCTGCAGCCGAGTCGAGCCGCGGCCGTGATTCCCGGCCTTCCGGCCTCAAGTCGCGAATGGCCCGATGCTCGGGCTCAACTCCTATTCCCGTCGTCCTCGTTCGTGCGCAGCACGGCCAGGAAGGCCTCCTGCGGCAGCTCCACATCGCCGACCATCTTCAGGCGCTTCTTGCCTTCCTTCTGCTTTTCCAGGAGCTTGCGCTTGCGCGAGATGTCGCCGCCGTAGCACTTGGCCAGGACGTCCTTGCGCAAGGGATTGATCGTCTCTCGCGCGATGATCTTGGCTCCTATCGATCCCTGGATGGGAATCTTGAATTGCTGGCGGGGGATGGCGTTGGAGAGCCGCTCGCAGACCATCTTGGCCCGGTCGTAGGAGCTGGGTTCGTACACGAGCTGGGAGAAGGCGTCGACGGGTTTGGCGTTGATGAGGATGTCGAGCTTGGCGAGCTTGGTCGGCTTGTAGTCCTCGATATCGTAGTCGAAGCTCGCGTAGCCGCGGCTCGTGGACTTGAGCTTGTCGTAGAAGTCGAAGAGCACCTCGGCGAGCGGCATCTCGAAGACGAGCTCCACGCGCTTCTCGTCGAGGTGGGTGAAGGAGCGCTGCACGCCGCGCTTGCCGACGCAGAGCGTGATGAGGTTGCCGATGTAGGCCAGGGGCGTGATGATCTGGGCCTTGATGTAGGGCTCCTCGGCCTCCTCGATCCGCGAGGGGTCGGGATAGTCCGAGGGATTGTCGACGAACACGGTCTCGCCGGTCGTGAGCCGCAGCCGGTAGCGCACGCTCGGGGCGGTGAGGATGATGGACTGGCCGTACTCGCGCTCGAGCCGCTCCTGGACCACTTCGAGGTGCAGGAGGCCGAGGAAGCCGCAGCGGAAGCCGAAGCCGAGGGCCACCGAATTGTCTTTCTCGTAGATGAGGGAGGCGTCGTTGAGCTTGAGCTTCTCGAGGGCCACCTTGAGCTCGTCGTAATCGGCGGCGTCCATGGGGTAGATCGAGGAGAAGACCACGGGCTTCACCTCGCGGAAGCCGGGCAGGGCCCCGGCCGCGGGGGAGTCGGCGGAGGTCACGGTGTCGCCCACCCTGACATCCGAGACGGTCTTGATCCCGGCGATGATGTAGCCGACGGCGCCCGCGGGCAGGCCGTCGGTCTTGCTCAGGATTATGCGGAACTGACCGGTCTCCTCGACCTCATGCTCGGCGCCGTTGGACATGAGACGGATCTTCTGTCCGGGCAGTATCGAGCCGTCGAAGACGCGAAGATGCACCACCACGCCCCGGTACGGGTCGTAGTGCGAGTCGAAGATGAGCGCGCGCAGGGGATCGGCGGACAGGCCTTTCGGGGCGGGAATCCGAGCCACGATGGCCTCGAAAAGCTCGTCCACCCCGGTGCCGTAGCGTCCCGAGACCTCCAGGGCCCCGTCCGGGTCCAGGCCCAGGTCGCGCTCGATCTGCCGCCTGATCTCCGCCGGATCCGCGGCCGGCATGTCGATCTTGTTGATGACGGGAATGATCTCGAGATCGTGCTCCAGGGCCATGTACATGTTGGAGAGCGTCTGGGCCTCGACGCCCTGGGTGGCGTCGATGAGGAGGATCGCGCCCTCGCAGGAGGAGATGGCGCGCGAGACTTCGTAGGAAAAATCGACATGCCCGGGGGTGTCGACCAGGTTCAAGGTGTAGGTCTTGCCGTCCTTGGCCTCGTATTCGAGGGCGACGGCCTGGCTCTTGATGGTGATGCCGCGCTCGCGCTCGATGTCCATGTTGTCGAGCATCTGGTCCTGCATCTTGCGGGCGTCGATGACCCTGGCCTTCTCGATGAAGCGGTCGGCCAGGGTGGACTTGCCGTGGTCTATGTGGGCGATGATGCAGAAATTCCGTATGAGGGCGGGGTCGCGCATCATCGTATGCTATAGGAATGCGCCCTTCTTGGCAATACAAAGGCGGGGTCGCGACTCGTCGACGGTACAGGATGGCAACGTCGACCTATGTTTACCGCACGGGTCGGGAACGGTATATTACAGGGCATCGGAGGTACTATGCTGGAGACGCTCACTTACACCGAGGTCGCGGGCGACAGGAAGGACCACAGCATAACGGTCTACGCCCTCTCCACCTGCGGATTCTGCAAACGCGCCATCGCCTTCCTGAACGATAAGGGATTTTCCTATCGGTATATCTATGTGGATCAGATTCCTCTGGAGACCAAGACTCAGGCGAAAAAGGCGCTCAAGGATCGCTTCAAGGACGACGTGGCCTTCCCCTTCGCCGTCATCGACGCGGACAAGCATCTGGTCGGCTTCATCGAGCCCGACTGGGTCAGGACCCTCGGCCTCTAGCGCCGGATACGGAGGAGTTGCAAAGAACATGGCGGACAAGACAGTCGATCAGACCCGCACCTTCGCGTCCATGGTGGCGGCCAAGCAGGGCTGGGCCCTCAATCCGGACAAGGACTTCACCCAGAGCCTCGTCGAGGGGCTCACGACGAACTGGAACCGCTACGGCTACTATCTCTGCCCCTGCAGGGACTCCGAGGGCTCGCGCGAAGCCGACCAGAAGGTGCTCTGCCCCTGCGTCTACTCCAGGCAGGACATCGAAGAGTTCGGGCACTGCTACTGCGCCCTCTACCTGAGGCCCGACTTCGCTTCCTCGGGTTCGACTCCCGCGGGCATCCCCGACAGGCGCTTTTCCAAAGACGCCTAGAGCCTAGTCCCCGCCGGACTCGGGACCACGGGGCTGACGGCAGGACTAATCCCCGCCGACTCGGGACTACGGGGCAGACGGCAGGGCTCCTTTGCCGACACGCTTCCCCGCGGCTGGCGGCAGCCGGGGTATTGTACGCCCCCGGCCGGGCCGGTAGTATCTTTCGGTCATGATCTACCTGGACTGGGCCAGCACGAGCCCGCCCGATCTTTCCCTGCTCGACGAGGCCGCGCGAATCGCGGGCCAGGCCTACGGCAATCCCTCGAGCAGACACCGCCTGGGCCACGAGGCCAAGGAAAAGCTCGACGAGGCCCGGCACCGCTTCGCCGCGCAGCTCGGCGCGGGCAAAACGGGCCGCGTCGTCTTCACGGGCGGCGGCTCCGAGGCCGACGCCCTGCCCCTCCTGGCCGTGCTCCGCCAGGCTCTCTCCTCCCGGCGCGACGGCTCGATCAAGCGCCTGCATATCGTCACGACCGAGATCGAGCACGCCGCCGTCTACGAAGAAGTCCTCCTCCTCAAATCGCTCGGGCTCGAGGCGAGCTTCGTGAGGCCCGAGTCCGACGGAATAATCGATCCGGAGAAGATAGGGGCGGCGATTGGCCGCGACACCGCCCTCGTGGCCGTCATGGCGGTGAACAACGAGACGGGCGCCGTGCAGGACCTGGCCGGCATCGCCGGGGCCGTGGCCGGCGCCGCGAAAGCCCTGGGACGGCCGGCGCCGCGCATCCACGTCGACGCGGTCCAGACCCTGGGCAAGGTGGAGTTCCGGCCGGCCGAGCTGGGCATCGACACGGCCGCCTTCTCCGCGCACAAGCTGGGCGGGCCGCGGGCCTGCGGCGCCCTGTGGATACGAGCCGCCCTGGAGCCGCTGGCGGTCGGCGGCGGCCAGGAGGGCGGCATCCGCCCCGGCACCGAAAGCCTCCAGTCGGCCTGGGCCTTCTCCCGAGCGGCCGAGCAGGCTGCCGGGGCGCTCGAAGACAATCGCCGCCGCGCCCGGGCGCTCGAGGCCCGGCTCATCGAGGGGCTCATCTCGGGCGCGGGAGCCATTCCCCTGCCCCTCGGCAGGAAAGCCGGCGACGAGCGCTACTCGCCCTTCATCCTGAGCGCGGCCTTCCCCGGCCTCTCGGGCGAGGTGCTCGTCCGCGCCCTCTCCGACGAGGGCCTGGCGCTCTCCACGGGCTCGGCCTGCTCCTCGAACCTCCGCAAGAAGGGTCGCCGCGTCCTCGCGGCCATGGGCCTCGACGAGGGCCTGGCCTTCTCCTCCCTGCGAATTTCCACGGGGCCCGCGACCACCGAATCGGAGATCGACAGCTTTCTCGAAACGAGCGCGGCGCTCTACCGCCGCTTACGGCCATAGGAGTCCCATGGACGCTTTCTACCTCGTCAAGATCGGCGAAATCCTTCTCAAGCTGGGCAATCGCAAGGAATTCGAGGACCGGCTGCGGAGCCAGCTCAACCGGCGGCTCGAAGGCCTCCCGCACAAGGTGGAGCTTTATCCCGGTCGCTACTTCGTCTCCGTACCCGAAGAGCACGCCGCGGCGGCAGAGTTCGTGTTGTCGCGGACGCCCGGCGTCAACGGCTTCGCGCGCGCCTTCAAGGTGGAGAAAAGCGTCGACGCAGTCTTCGACGCGGCGCTCAAGGTCGCCGCCCAGGCCGTGGGGCAAGGCGGCCGCCGCTTCAAGGCCGAATCGCGGAGGTCGGACAAGAGCTTCGAGCTCGGCTCCTTCGAACTCTCGGCCGAGATCGGGGCCCGGGTCCTCGAGGCCTTTCCCGAGACGAAGGTCGACCTGCATCAGCCCGAGTTCACCGTGAACGTCGAGATCAGGGAGAGGGCCTACGTCTACGGCAACCCCAGTCCCGGCCTGCGCGGACTGCCCGTGGGCTCGGGCGGCAAGGGGCTCCTGCTGCTGTCCGGAGGGATCGACTCGCCGGTCGCCGGCTACATGATGGCCCGGCGCGGCCTCTCGCTCGAGGCCATCTACTTCCACGCCTACCCCTACACCTCGCAGGAGGCCAAGGACAAGGTGGTCGAGCTGGCGAGGGTGGTGGCGAGTTTCTCGGGCGGCATCAAGCTGTGGACGATTCCCTTCACCGAGACTCAGCTCAAGATCAAGAAGGAAGCCCGGGACGACCTGGTCACCGTGATGACGCGCGCGGCCATGATGGAAGCCGCCGGGCTCCTCGCGGAAAGGATCGGGGCCAATAGTCTCGTCACCGGCGAGAGCCTCGGACAGGTGGCGAGCCAGACCGCGGAGAATCTGCGCTTCACCCAGAGCCGGACGAGCCTGCCCGTGCTGCGCCCCCTCATCGGCATCGACAAAGAAGAAACGATAGCGATGGCGAAGAAAATCGGCAGCTGCGAGATCTCGATTCTGCCCTACGAGGACTGCTGCGTGGTGTTCTCGCCCGAGCATCCTCTTTTACGGGCCAAACTCGAGCGAGAGACCGAGGCCTACGAAAAACTCGGCCTCCGCGAGGCGATCGCGAAGGCCGTGACCGAGGCGGAGCTGATAGCGATACCCTATCCGCTCCCGCCGTCGGACTGAAGCCGGGGCGACGCAGGCCGCAACAGGCGCGAAGTCGCTCGGACTCGTTTCGTATCGACGGCTCGGCCGCGCTGGCAGGCGCGACAGGCGCGAAGTCGCTCGCCCTCGCCCGAGGCGGGCGGGCGAATCGGGCTACTCGACCTTGAGCACCTCGCTGATGGCCTTCTCCAGCTCTTTCTTGGGAAGAGCGCCCATGGCGAAGCGGGGCTCGCCCTCCATGGGGATGAAGAACAGGGTGGGAATGCTCTGGATATCGAACATGCCCGAAAGCTCGGGTTCCTCGTCGGTGTTGACCTTGAAAACGCGCATCTTGCCCTCGTACTTGCTGCCGAGCTCGTCGAGGAGGGGCGACACCATCTTGCAGGGGCCGCACCAGTCGGCGTAGAAGTCGATGATGGCGGGAAGATCGCCCTGGTACTTCCATTCCTTGCTCTTCTCCCAATCGAACACCTTCTGCTTGAAGGCTTCCTTGTCCAGCTTTTCACCCATGATAATACTCCTCCCGAAGGTTCTAGAACTCTTCCTAGCGCGTCGCTCTTTCGGCACGGCCAGACCCGCTTGACTGTCGGTTTTCCGGACAAATATATAGTTTTTCTTATATTTCGCATAGGGCCGTCACGCATAAATGACCTCAGCGCACCTCTATCTTTATCGCGCCGAGAGGGCGGCGTCTCGACAGAAGCGCGGGTGAGCGTATAGTCTCGCTTCGGAGGATCGGCACAGTATGAAGGAAACGCAGCTCTTCGATCTCGACATCGCCCACTGGCAGGCGCAGCGCGAGATTCTCAACGAGAAGGTCCTGGATATTGCAGGTCTGGAGATCAAGCGATTCTTCAGCCTGGACGGTCAGACCTACCGCGAGGGGGCTCTGAGCGCCAAGACCAAGGAGCTCCTCGGATTCGTGGCCTCCCTCGTGCTTCGCTGCGACGATTGCGTGCTCTACCACACGATCCGCTGCAAAGAGGAGGAGGTGAGCACCGCCGAGTTCCAGGAGGCCTGTTCCGTGGGCCTCATCGTCGGCGGTTCCATCGTCATTCCGCACTTGAGAAGGGCGGCGGCGCGCTGGGAGGAACTCGGGACCCCGGAAGGGAAAACCGAAGACGCCTGAGCCGCGGAACACTTCTTCGTAGGTGTTCACGCGAAGGCGCGGAACCGCACCAATCTTTGCGGCCCCGCGCCTCTGCGTGAGCGAATCCCGGCTTTTCCTAAAAGTGGACGCGGAGGCCGAATTCGGCGCCTATGTCCACCGTGGGCGCCGGAATGAGCGGCACGGACAGCACCGGAGAAAGGAAGAGCTCCAGTTTCTTGACGGGCCAGAACTGGAGGCCGACGGGCACGCGAAGGCCCGCGGTGAAGCTTCCGCCGCCCACGCCCATGAAGGCGCCTACGCCCAGGAAATAGCTGAGCGAGGTGGCTATTCCTTGCGCGTCGATGACATAGTAGTCGACCGATGCGCCGAGCATGCTGCTCGTGAAATTGTAGGTGAGGCCGACCACGGGAAAGCTGCCGAACTTGAAGGAGAGCCCGGTAGCCCCGCTCAGGGCTCCGGCGTTCGAGCCGACCGAACCGTAGACGCCTACTGCGCTGAGCCCTGCGGGTCCGGCGGCGAAGGCGCCCGCGGCGGAGAACACGGCCAGGGCCAGGACGATCGCGGTAATTTTCGTGCGCATGATCCCTCCAGTACTTTTGATGACATGGGCCAGGTCTGGGCGGCACCCGCAAAATGCCTCGGCATCCTGGAAAAGCCACGTAGCATAATTCTATCGCAAGCGCCCCGGCTGTCAACGCTCGGGGAGTCGTGCTATCGTAGCTCCGGGGAGGGAGACAGGCCCATGAGCGAAGACAAGTCCGGCACGGCACAGGGCGGAGAGGCACAGCGCGTCGAGATTCGGCTCCCCGTCAAGCACAACCCATACTCAAGGCGGTCATCGAGCGAGTGAACATCGACGAGGAGCTGTACGCGCTCTGGAAGGTCATGAACGTCAACGCGGTGGATCGGCTGGGCATGACCGATCACGGGCCCGTGCATTTCCAGATCGTCTCGAACATCGCGCTCAGGATGCTCCGGCTCCTCGTCGAACGGGGCGTCGTGCCGAGCGTGGTCGCGGATTTCGGCATGAAGAACGACGACGCCGAGGTCATCGTGACCCTCGGCGCCCTGCTGCACGACCTAGGCATGTCCATCCAGAGAGCCGACCACGAACAGTTCAGCCTCTTCGTCGCCATGCCCAAGATCGACCAGCTCCTGGAGGGCCTCTACTCGGCCGCCGAGCGCGCGATCGTCCGCTCGGAGACCCTGCACGCCATCATCTCGCACCGCAGCGACGGCCGACCCATGACCCTCGAGGCGGGCATCGTCCGCGTGGCCGACGCCCTCGACATGACCAAGGGCAGGTCGCGCATACCCTTCGAGGCGGGTGTCGTCAACATCCACTCGCTGTCCGCCGCCTCGATCGAACAGATCGAGATCCAGAGCGGCGAGGAAAAGCCCATCCACATCCACGTCAGGATGAGCAACTCGGCCGGCGTCTTCCAGCTCGACGAGCTTCTCAAGGAGAAACTCCGCGGCTCGGGACTCGAGCGCTACGTCGAGGTCGAGGCCGCCATCGAGGGCGAGACGGAGAAGAAGCTGGTCACGATATTCCGGCTCTAGACAGTGTCAGGAAGACTGTCGACGGCTGGATCGGCCCCCGCGGAGATTGTCGGCGGCGGTCTTCTTGACGGCCCCCGCCGCGGTGAACTAGCCGGCAGGGTTCCGGTCATGGTCCATGAGGAGAAGCTCTCTCCCGGCCGCGTCGAGAACGCGGCGAGGACCGTCCGGCAGCCCACCTACCCCCTCGCGCCGATCCGGTGGCGGACTTGACCAAGAGCCGGCCCTGATGTCCTACTGCTCTCAGGTCGATCCATGAATCACGCTCCTTCGCTTTTCGCCTGGCTGTACACCGCATGGGGCGTTTTCGAGACGACACTCACCGGTTTGGCCTTCGAGACTATCCCCTTTCTCCTGCTCGGCACACTCGTATCCTCGATCATCCATGTGTTCGTGCCCGATACCGTGCTCAGACGGATTTTCCCGCGCAATCGCATTCTGTCCATCCTCGTGGCCCTGGTCGCCGGCGTCTTCGTGCCGATATGCGAGTGCGGCACCGTGCCGCTGGCCAAGCGGCTCCACGAGAAGGGATTGCCCCTCTCCACGGCGGCGGCCTTTCTCGTGGCCGCGCCTCTGGCCAATCCCATGACCATAGTCTCCACCTACTTCGCATTCGAGGGTGGACCTGTTCCGATGTTCCTCTACCGCGCCGGCTTCGGCCTGTGCGCGGCTTTCATCATCGCGCTCATCGTGGAGGCGCTGTCGCGGGGGAAAAAAGTCGCGGCCGCGCCTGAAGAGCGGCCCCGCTTCAGGCCGCTTGCGGCCGGAGCCGTGCCGCCGGGCCGAGGCCCCTCTCTCCAGCCGCCGCGGATGCCCTCGGTTTCCGCTCGGCGGCCCGACCTATTCTCCCGGCTGGCGGCCGTTCTCGATCACACGTCGAGCGACTTCCTGGATAGCGCGCGCTTTCTCATCGCCGGCATTTCGGCGGCGGCCCTGGTGCGAGCTCTCTTGCCCGCAGGCGCGATCACCGGTTCGCTGCGGCTGAGACTCCCGGCCGTCGGCATCGGGGCCCTTTCGGCCTACACGCTGTCGTTGTGCTCCTCGGCCGACGCCTTCGTCGCGCGATCATTGTTCGCGCCGCTGTCCTATCCGGCGGCCCTCGTGTTCCTGATGCTCGGACCCATGATCGATCTCAAGAACAGCATTCTGCTCGCTCGATTCATTCCCCTGCGCCGACTTGCCGTCTTCATCGCGATTGTCGTCATCGTCTGCGCCGCGGTGGCGCTGGTCGCCTCCAGCCTCGTGAGAGGCCTCGCATGAATCAGGAGATATCGCCGACCAGGGCGGCCCGGGGTCTCCTTTTCATGAGCATTTCCTTCTTCTTCGTATGGCTCATCAACACGGGCAAGCTCGAGCATATCGTGCACCCCAGGATGGAGCCCTGGATCATCGCGGCGGGTCTCGTTTTCTTCGTCCTGTCGTTCTACCAAACCGTGCAGCTCGCCTCGGCTCCCCGCCGGGCCGATCCCCTTTCGCATTTCTATCCTTTTGTCCTGGTCTTCGGCATCGCCTATCTCTTCGTCACGACAGCCGGATTCCAGCCCGAACCCTTCCAGGCCGCGCCGTCGCTCGCCATCCAGACGGCCCTCGTTTCGGGCCACGAGGCAGAGATCCACAATGCGGGGAAGGGTCCCCTGCCCTCTCGGATCGTCTTCGACGATTCCACCTACTGGACCTTGTACAATCGCCTGTACGACGATCCGAAAGCCGCGCTCGGAAAGGAAATACGCGTCGCCGGCTTTCTCTATAGGAAAAAAGGGTTCCCCGAGGACAGCGTCCTGATCGCCCGCAATCTGATGTGGTGCTGCTCCGCGGACATGTCGATGATCGGCTTCCTCGCCCGAAGTTCGGCCCCCCTGGCGATTCCCGACGGCACCTGGGTCGAGGCCGAGGGTCGTCTCGGCTCGATCGATTACGATGTTGCCGGCTCCGGGAAGAAGAGTGCGGTCCCTCTCATCATGCTGGATTCGATCAATCCGGCGCGGCGCTCAGCTTCCACGATAATCTATCCGTATTGAAGCGACTTCTTCATACGACTGAAGCGCCATTGCCGGGTCGGATTCGGAGGAAAAGCCTGGAGGAGGAAGCTTGACTGTCCGGGTAGTACTTCGTACTATGTATAACAAAGTACTACCAGGAGGCTCCATGAAAAGGCCTGTCGCAGCGCCGAAGACGACTTTCGCGAACGGTACGGCGAGCATCGCGGTGATGGCCGCGGTGATGGCCGCGGTGATGGCCGCGGTGGTTTTCGCGGCGCTCACCCTTGCGTCCTGCTCCGCTTCGAATTCCGCGGCCACGGCGGCCGACGGTCGGAAGACGATCGTGGTCACCTACTCGATACTGGGTTCGCTCGTACAGGACCTCGCGGGAGACCAGTTCAGGGTCGTGACGCTCATACCCAACGGGCTCGACGTCCACGAATGGGAGCCCTCGGCCAAGGACATCGAGACGCTCAACCACGCCGATCTCGTGGTAGAGAACGGTCTCAATCTGGAAGGCGGCATGGGCAAGGCTCTGTCGCAGGCCCGGGCGGCAGGGCTGAAGTTTTTCACCGCCTCGGACTACATCGCCGTGCGGCACGTAGCCGCGGGAGAAGGCATACCCTCGGGCGACCCGGATCAGGCCTTAGGAGCCGCGGACCCGCATATCTGGACGAATCCGGAGAACATGAAGGCCATAGTCGACGCCCTGGCTCCTGTGCTGCAAAAAGATTTCGGTTCCACCCTCGCCGACGGAGGGGCCGGGCTCGCCTCCAGGCGCGAGGCCCTGGACCAGAAACTCGACGCCCTCGACGCGCAGATTCGCGCCGAAGTGGCCACTCTTCCGTCCGCGAGCCGGAAGCTCGTGACGGGACACGAGTCCCTGGGCTACTTCGCCCAGCACTATGGCTTCAAGCTGATCGGCGCGGTCATTCCCAGCATCAGCACCGAGGCCGAGAGCTCGGCCGCAGACTTGGCCGATCTCGACAAGCTCATCGCGGCGAATGGAGTGAAGGTTATCTTCACCGAGCTGGGCACGCCTCCGGCTACGGTCAAGGCCTTGGCTGACCAGGCCAAGGTCAGAACCGTCACCCTCATCACGCACTACCTTCCGCCCGACGGCTCGTACTTCACCTTCGAGCGGAACCTAGCCACGGCCATCATAACGGGTCTGCGATCCTAGACGAGGCCTGCAGCCTCCTTCCGTGAGTATATTCTCCTGGGGAAGGAGACTCGGCATGCACACACTGGTCTTGGTGCGCCACGGCGAGAGTGTCTGGAACAAGGATAATCTCTTCACCGGCTGGACTGATGTCGATCTGTCGGACAAGGGAAGGCAGGAGGGCGAGGAGGCCGGACGCCTCCTCAAGGAAGGAGGGTTCGCCTTCGACCTCGCCTTCACGTCCGTGCTCAAGCGGGCCATCAGGACGCTCTGGCTCGTCCTCGACCGCATGGACCTCATGTGGCTGCCCGTGATCAGGGACTGGCGGCTGAACGAGCGGCATTACGGCGCCCTGCAGGGGCTCGACAAGGCCGCGACGGCGGCCAGGTACGGCGAGGCCCAGGTCAAGCTCTGGCGCCGAAGCTACGAGGTCCCGCCGCCGGCCTTGGCCGCGGACGATCCGCGGCATCCGCGCTTCGACCCCCGCTACCGCGGCCTTTCGCCCTCGCAGCTGCCGGCGGCCGAGTGCCTCAAGGACACGGTGGCGCGGGTCCTGCCCTGCTGGAACGAGGAGATCGTGAGCGCGATGCGCCGAGGCGAGCGCGTGCTCGTCGTCGCGCACGGCAACAGCCTGCGCGCCCTCGTCAAGCACCTCGACGGCATCTCGGACGAGGACATCGCCGAACTCAACATTCCCACCGGCGTCCCTCTCGTGTACGAACTCGACGACGATCTGCGCGCCTCGCGGCACTACTATCTCGGCGACCAGGAAAAGATCGCCGCGGCCATAGCCGCGGTGGCGGCCCAGGGCTCGCGCGGGGCGAAATCCTAGGCGCGGCGTGCGCCGGCCCGGGTCCGGCCGTGGTCCGAAGCTCCTGGGCGGCCCTGACCGGGTCGGCCACGCCGGGTTTTCACTATCGGAGGCAGATGCTACTATCGGTCCTCGATGCCGCCAACCGTTAACGGAGGAGCCCGATCGTGACCTTCACCAGAGTTTCGGCAAAGAGTCTTCTGGTCGACCCTTCGCCCCTGACTGTGCCGAATGAACGCTATGTGACGGGATTCGTGGAAAGTTCAGGACGCCTCACGCCGCGGATCGGCACTCGTCTCGGTATCGCGGACATCGCCGGCGCCTGGAGGGTCCGTCTGGGGATAGGCCGCGGCAGGTATCGCGTCAGGCCCGGGCTCTACGCGGTCGGGGCTCCGACGCCGGCCTCCGCCGTCCTCGTGACCGCCAACTACAAGCTGAGCTTCGACGAACTCCGGAAGCGACTCTCCGGGATCGACGCCTGGATAGTCGTGCTCGATACGAAGGGCGTCAACGTCTGGTGCGCGGCCGGCAAAGGCAGCTTCGGAACGAAGGAGCTCGTCGAAAGGCTGGCGAAGTTGAGTCTGAAGGAGGTCGTCGCGCACAGAATCATCGTCCTTCCCCAGCTCGCCGCCCCGGGCGTCTCCGCCGTGGAGGTCGCCACGGCCTCGGGCTTCCGGGTCGTCTACGGCCCCGTCCGCGCGGCCGATCTACCCGCCTTCCTGGAAAGCGGCATGAAGAAGGACGCCGCGATGCGGACCGTGCGTTTCGGCCTGGCGGACCGCGCGGTGCTCGGCCCTCTCGAGCTGGTCCATGCCTGGCCGCTGGCCGGGGCCGCCCTCGCCCTCGCCCTCCTCTCGGCCCTGCCCTTCTCGGGCGGCTTCGGATCGAGGCTCTCGGCCATCAGCTCCGTGCTCATCGGTTCCGTCGTGCTCGGATCCCTGGGCTTCCCCATTCTCCTGCCGGCTCTCCCTTTCCGCTCCTTCGCGCTCAAGGGCGCGGCCTTGGGAACGGTCTGGGGTCTGGCAGGGAGCATCCTGGCCGCGGCTCGCCCGCTCGGAGGGGTCTCTCTCGTCCTGGCGAGCTCGGCGATCGTGTCCTACCTGGGGCTTAATTTCACCGGCAGCTCCACCTACACCTGCCAGACCGGGACTGCGCGCGAGGTGAAGCTGGGGATTCCCGCCATGATCACCGCGGCGGCGCTGTCCGTGCTCGCCGGCGGAATCTCGGCCTTCTCAAGGTACTAGGAGAGCGACAATGCGCGAATGGCGATATCTTCTTAACGGCTCAAGCCTTGCGCTCGACGCTGAAACCTGCATCGGCTGCGGCTCTTGCGTCGAGGTCTGCCCGCACGATGTCTTCCTCGTCGAGGCGGGGAAGGCGAGAATCCGTGACCGCGCTCTGTGCATGGAATGCGGAGCCTGCTCCCGGAACTGCCCCGTCGGGGCGCTCGGCGTCTCGTCCGGCGTCGGCTGCGCGGCCGCGATCATCGCGGGCAAGCGCGGCCTGGCCTCGTCAGGCTGCGGCTGCTCGACGGACTCTTCTTCGAGCTGCTGCTGAGCCGTCGCTGAGCCGTCGCTGAGCCGTCGCTGAGCCGTCGCTGAGCCGTCGCTGAGCCGTCGCTGAGCCGTCGCTGAGCCGTCGCTGAGCCGTCGCTGAGCCGTCGCTGAGCCGTCGCTGAGCCGTCGCCGGCGCGATCGGGGCGCCGAGGAACGAGACCGGCAGCTAGAGCTTGCCCTGACCTGCGGTCAGGCCGGACCGTAGGTCAGGCCTACGGCCGGCTTCCCGAGGCGCGGTAGGCGAATGCGATGGGCGGCGCCGTGTGGAGGAAGCCGATCTCGATGGGCACCAGGCCGACGAAGGCCGGCGCCGGTCTTCCGCCGGTGGTCAGGCTCAGCCGAAGATATCGGGGATGTCCGCGCTCATCGCACTATCGAACCCGCTATCGCCCTGGTCCACTCGGTGATCGGCGCGGGAAAGACGCCCATGCCGAGGGTGACGAGGACCGAGACGGCCAGGATAGCCTTGTTGGCCAGGCTCACGCGGATCCGCGACTCGTCCTCGGCCTTCTCCATCACGATCACCCTGATGACCGAGATATAGTACGAGATGGACACGACGCTCATCACGAGGGCCAGGGCGGCGAGCCAGAGCTTACCCTGCCTGGCCACCTCGGCGAGCAGGTAGAACTTACCGATGAACCCCGCGGCAGGCGGGATGCCGGCGAGGGAGAGCAGGCAGACGAGGAGGCTCGCCGCCATGAAGGGCGAGCGCTTCCACATGCCCTTGAGGGAGGAAATCTCGCTCGAGCCGCCCGCCTCGCCGAAGGCCGAGAGGGCCGCGAAGATGCCCACGTTGGCGAAGAGATAGAGCACGAGGTAGTACAGCATGGCCGCGACGCCGGCGGTCGAGGCCGCGACGAGCCCCAGGAGTATGTAGCCCGCGTGCGCGATGCTCGAGTACGCGAGGAGCCGCTTCATGTTGGTCTGCGGAAGGGCGATGAGATTGCCGACCACCATGGACAGGACCGAGAGCGAGAGGATGAGGAGGGGAAAGTCGCCGCTCGAGGCGGGAAGCGCGAAGAGGAGCAGCCGGATGAGGGCCGCGAAACCGGCGGCCTTGGAGCCTACGGCGAGGAAGGCGGCCACCGGCGCGGGAGCGCCTTCGTAGATGTCGGGCGACCACATGTGGAAGGGCACCGCCGAAATCTTGAAGGCGAAACCGGCCACGACCATGATCGAGCCGATGACCACGAGCGGATCGTCCGCGACCGATCCGAGCGCCTTCAGGGTGTCGGAGTAGGAGAAGCTGCCCGTCGCGCCGAACAGGAGGCTCAGGCCGAAGAGGAGGACGGCCGAGGAGATCGCGCTTAAGAGGATGTATTTGGTGCCCGCCTCGGTGGACTTGCCGCTCGTGCGGTCGTAGGCGGTCAGGATCACGAGCGGAAGGCTCATGAGCTCGAGGCCGATATACAGCGACACGAAATCGTTGGCCGAGGCGAGCATCATCATGCCCACGAGGCTGAAACCCAGGAGGGAGAAGAACTCGCTCCTCGATTCCTCCAGACTCTTCGCGAAGCGCAGCGACATGAGCGACACGAGGAAGGCCGCGGTGATGAAGAGTCGCTTGAAGAAGAGCGAAAGCGGATCATCGAGGTACAGACCACCCTGGAACGAGCCGCCGCCTCCCGGCGCCAGGAAGCTCAGGGCGAGGAGGCCTAGGAAGGCGGCCGCCGCGATGTAGCCGATGACTTCGCGCTTTCCGCGCGGCGTCAGGAGGCCGAAGACCAGAAGGCCGAGCGCGATGAGGGCCGCGACGAGTTCGAGGCGTATGGCTGAGAAGTCCATCAGAACGGCCCTCCGATCCCGAGCGATGCGACGTGCTGCGCGAGGGGCAGAATGCCGCCGGTGATAGTATCCATGATGGCCCTAGGATAGAGCCCGAAGCCGATGAGCACGGCGGCCAGGACGACGATCGGCACCATTTCGACGCCGCGGGCGTCCTTGAGGTGGTCCCACTTGGGATTCCGCGGTCCGAAAAAGACGCGCTGGAACACCCAGAGCACGTAGATCGCGGTCACGACCACCGAGAAGATCGCCACGACGGCCAGCACGGGGAAGACCTGGATCGCGCCCGTGAAGACCGTGAACTCGGCCACGAAGTTGAACATGCCCGGGAGCCCCAGCGAGGCCAGGCCCGCGATGAGGAAGGCGGCCGAGACGCGCGGCATCTGGTGGGCCAGGCCGCCTAAGTCGGCGATGACGCGGGTGTGGGCCTTGTCGTAGACGAGGCCCACGATGGCGAAGAAGAGGGCGGCCATGATGCCGTGGGCGAACATCTGGGCGACCGCCCCGTCCATCGAGGTCGCGTTGAGCGACGCTATGCCGATGAGGACGAAGCCCATGTGGCTGATCGAGGAGTTGGCCACCACGAACTTGAGGTCCTTCTGCACCATCGCCACGAAGGCGATGTACACGGCGTTGACGGCCGCGAGGACGGCGATCAGGGGCGCCCAGAAGTGCGCGCCCTCGGGGAAGAGGCCGATGCCCACGCGGATGAGGGCGTAGCCGCCGAGCTTCATAATGACGCCGGCGAGCAGCATCGAGATGGCAGTGGGCGCCGCCGAGTGGCCGTCCGGGGTCCAGCGGTGGAGGGGGAAGATGGGGATGAGCACCCCGAAGCCGAGCAGCATGAGGAAGAAGGCGAACTTCTGGAAGGCCGGGTCGAAGTGGATGGTCGAAAGGGCGGCGAGGTCGAAGGTCCAGATGCCGAGCCCGTGGGCGGGATCGTGGGCGTAGGCGAAGATGGCGACGATGGCCACGAGGGCCACGGCCGAGCCGGACAGCAAGTACATGGTGTACTTCATCGCGGCGTATTCCTTGCGCGTGCTGCCCCAGACCGAGATGAGCACGTACTTCGGGATGACCGCGATCTCGATGAACATGAAGAGCACGAGGAGGTCCATCGACATGAACACGCCGAAGACGCCGCCTACGAGGGCCAGGGCGTAGATGAAGAACTCCTTGGACCTCGACTCGAGCCGCCAGGTCACGAACACGCCGGCGAAGATGATGATGGCGGTGAGCAGCACGAGCGGGAGGCTAAGACCGTCCACGCCCAGGTCGAGGTGGACGCCGAGGCTCGGGATCCACGAGTAGTGCTCGACGAACTGCATGCCGCCCGCGGCCCTATCGTAGAAGATCATGGCCGCCACCGCCAGGACGAGGGAAACCGTAGCGGCGGCGAGAGCTATCGCCCGTATGAGGTTCCTGCGGCCTTCCGGCACGAAAAGCAGGAGTACGGCGCCGACGAAGGGCGACAGCAGGATCGCCGGGAGCGGATGGAAACCGATCATTTGAGGAAGCCTCCCAGCAGGTCGGTGGAGATGAAGACGACCGCGATCGCCACGGCGGCGAAGATGACCAGGGCGTAGCCCTGCAGGCGTCCCGACTGCGTGAGCCTGAGCTTGCGCCCTAGCGCCCTCGTCGCGCCGCCCAGGCCGTCGAAGAGGCCGTCCACGATGTAGTGGTCGATCCAGTCGAAGACGATTCCCAGGCCGAGCATGATCTTGGCGAAGACCCAAGCGTAGATCTCGTCGATGTAGAACTTGTGGTCGAGCAGGCGGTACAGGGGCCCCAGGGCGGCTGCGATCCGCTCGGCCTTGAGCAGTTTCTTGCCGTAGACGAGCCAGGCGAGAAAGATGCCTGAGAGTGCCACGACGGTCGAGATCGAGGCCGTCGTCATATCAAGGTGCGAGGCTTCGGGCCGACCGAAGAAGATGAAGGACCCGAAGGAGAAGCCGAAGGCGCTCTGGAACCAGGGAGAGCCGATAAGGCCGGCGAAGACCGAGAGAACCGCGAGCACGATGAGCGGAATCGTCATCGCCGGGCCGGACTCGTGCACGTGCGCGTGCTCGGTCGGCTCGCCTCCGGAAGCGGTGCCGCCGAAGGCGGTACCGCCGAAGGCGGTGAAGATGAGGCGGAACATGTAGAAGGCGGTCATGAAGGCCACCGCGATCCCGAGGACGTAGAGCCCGATGTGGCCCGAACTCAGCGAGGCGAAGAGTATCTCGTCCTTGCTCCAGAAGCCCGCCAGGGGGAAGATGCCCGAGAGCGCGAGGGCGCCGATCACGAAGGTCCAGGCGGTGATCTTCATTTTCTTGCCGAGGCCGCCCATCTTGAAGATGTCCTGCTCCTCGGTGGCGTGGATCACGCTGCCCGCGCCCAGGAAGAGCAGAGCCTTGAAGAAGGCGTGCGTCGTGAGGTGGAACATGCCCGCGCTCATGCTGCCCACGCCGAGGGCCATGAACATGTACCCGAGCTGGCTCAGGGTCGAGTAGGCCAGGATGCGCTTGATGTCCTTCTGCACGAGGGCGATGGAAGCCGCGAACAGGGCGGTGAAGCCGCCCAGGTAGGCCATGGTCTCCATCACGCCCGGAACGCTCTGGAAGAGCGCGAAGCCGCGCGCGATGAGGTAGACGCCCGCCGCGACCATCGTCGCCGCGTGGATGAGGGCGCTGACCGGCGTGGGGCCTTCCATCGCGTCCGGGAGCCAGACATGGAAGGGGAACTGGGCCGACTTGCCCAGCGGCCCGACGAAGACGAGGGCCGCCACGAGGGCGAGCATGGCGCTGCCCCGCGCTCCGGCGATGGCGGAGGAAAGTTGGCCGAAATCGAAGGTCCCGAAGAAGATGAAGAGGAGGATGACGCCGACCATGAAGGCGAAGTCGGCCCAGCGGTTGGTGACGAAGGCCTTCCTGGCCGCGTCCGAGGCGGAGGGCTTCGCGTACCAGAAGCCGATGAGGAGGTAGGAGCAGAGTCCCACGAGCTCCCAGAACACGAAGGTCTGGAAGTAGTTGTCGGCGATCACGAGGCCGAGCATCGAGAAGGCGAAGAGCGAGAGGTAGGAGAAGTAGCGCGAGAAGCCGGGATCGCCCTTCATGTACCCGAGCGAGTAGATGGTCACGAGGAAGGCGACGAGGCTGACGATGACGCTCATCGTGGCGGAGAGCGGATCGACGAGGACGCCCATCGCGATCTCCAGTCCGCGGAAGCGGCCGATCGAGGGGATCGACAGCCACTGGATCGAGGCGTGGGCCCCCGCCGCGAGCCCTGCGCCCGCGGGAGCCGAGAGCACACCCACGAGGAGCGAGAGCGAGAGCGCGAACGAGATCCCGGCGGCCGCGATCGAGATGACCGCGCTCAGGATCGCGGCGCGCCGCGTCACGAAAGAGATGAGTATGAAGGATGCGAGGGGCGCCAGCACCAGGCCGATTGCCGATTCTACCATTGCAGTATCCACCTTGCCGCGCCGGCTACCATTTGAGCATGTCCAGATCGTCGACCCTCGTGTTCGAGCGTCGGCGATAGAGCGTGAGGATGATCGCCAGGGCCACGGCCACCTCGGCCGCCGCCACCGCGATGATGAACACGGCGAAACTCTGGCCCAAGGGAACCACATGGACGCCGAAGCGATCGAAGGCCACAAGGTTGAGGTTCACGGCGTTCAGCATGAGCTCGACACCCATGAGCACGGCGATGGCGTTGCGCTTGACCACCGCCCCGACGAATCCGATGCAGAACAGCGCGGCTGCCAGCACGAGATAGTGATCGAGTCCAATCATCGGTTCTTCCTCGTTTCTTTGCCCATGACGATCGCCCCTACCAGGGCCGCCAGCAGAAGGAGGGCCGAGGCCTCGAGCGGAAGGGCCAGAGGTCCGAGCCTCACTCCCGAGATC
>JAJXZP010000057.1 GCA_021779995.1 bacterium
GCAACCTCATCGCCACCATCGTCAACCCGCACCATCGGCCGCAGATGGCCACCGTGCGCGAGGGCGTGATGCGCATCCAGGAGCCCGACCCGAGGCGGAAGGGCGAGATCGAGCGCGTGAAGTGCGTCTTCGAGAGCTCGGACTTCGCCCTCGAGCTGCTCTCCCGGGAGATCAGGCATTCCACCGTGCGGCTCAAGGAGTCGCCGGTCATCGTCGCCGGCGGAGCGGGCGCGGCCACGGAAGCGGACTTCGAGCTCATCCGCGAGCTCGCCCACGTCCTCGGCGGCGAGGTGGGCGCCTCGCGCGCGGCCGTCGACTCCGGCGTCATCGGCAAGGAGCACCAGGTCGGCCAGACCGGCACCACGGTGCGGCCGCGGCTCTACATCGCCGCCGGCATCTCGGGCGCCATCCAGCACCGCGCCGGCATGGCCGAGTCGAACAAGATCATCGCGATCAACACCGATCCCGACGCGCCGATCTTCCAGATCGCGGACTACAAGATCGTCGGCGATCTCAATGAGGTGATTCCTCTCCTCATCAACGCCCTGCGCGAAAAGGCGAAATAGGAGAAAGACAGGCTATGGCAGACAACTTTTACCTCGACAATCCCGATCTCCGTTTCCGCGTCGAGCGCTGCGGCCTCGACGAGGTCGTCGACATCAAGGAGCACGGCTACGCCTACGCCGCGACCGAGCGCAAGGCTCCGCGCGACTACGCCGACGCCCAGGACAACTGGCGCCTGGTGCTCGAGATCCTCGGCGAGATCTGCGCCAACGTAATCGCCCCCCGCGCTCCCGAGGCCGACGAGGAAGGCGCCCAGTACTCGAACGGCCAGGTGACCTACGCCGCGGCCACCCAGGCGGCCATCGAGGCCTTCCGCAAGTCCGAGATCCTCGGCGCCATGCTGCCCTGGGAGTTCGGCGGGCTCAACCTGCCCGAGACGGTCTACCAGGCCATGATCGAGATGGTCTCGCGCGCCGAGGGCGGCCTCATGACCATCTTCGGCCTGCAGGAGATCGCCTCGACCATCAACGAGTTCGGCGACGACGCGATGAAGGCGCGCATCCTGCCGCGCTTCGCCCGCGGCGAGGTCTTCGGCGCCATGGTGCTCACCGAGCCCGACGCCGGCTCGGACCTCGGCTCGGTGCAGTGCCGCGCCACCCAGGACGCCGACGGGAAGTGGCGCATCAACGGGGTCAAGCGCTTCATCACGAACGGCAACGCCGACATCCACCTGGTGCTCGCCCGCAGCGAGGAGGGCTCCAAGGACGCGCGCGGCCTCTCGATGTTCCTCGTCGAGCGCGACGCCTCGGTGCGCATCCGCCGCATCGAGCACAAGCTCGGCATCCACTCCTCGCCCACCTGCGAGCTCCAGTACACGAACACCCCCGCCGAGCTCGTCGGCAAGCGGCGCTTCGGCCTCATGCGCTGCGCGATGGCGCTCATGAACGGCGCCCGCCTCGCCGTGGCCACCCAGGCGGTGGGCATCTCCGAGGCCGCCTACCGCGAGGCCCTGCGCTACGCGGGCGAGCGCATCCAGTTCGGCAAGACCATCGGGGACATGCCCGCGGTCTCGCGCATGCTCGTCTCCATGAAGGGCGAGATCGAGGCGGCCCGCGCCCTGATCTTCGAGACCTCGGCCTGGGTCGACTCCCTCAAGGCCTACGAGCAGCGGCAGGCCGAGCTCGAGCGCGAAGGCAAATCCGCCGAGAGCGCCTTGATCGCCAAGAAGAAGCAGGCCTCGAACCTGGCCGACATCCTCACGCCGATGTCCAAGTACTACGCCACCGAGATGGGCAACCGCGTCTGCTACAAGGGCCTCCAGATCCACGGCGGCGTGGGCTACATGCGCGAGTTCAACGCCGAGCGGCACTACCGCGACGTGCGCATCACCAACATCTACGAGGGCACGAGCCAGCTCCAGATCGTCGCCGCCATCGGCAAGATGGTCGGGCGCGGGCTCGACCTCCTCCTGGACCGCTGGGCCGCCGCTCCCTGCGCCCCGGCTCTCGGCTCGGTCCGCAAGGAGCTCGTCGAGACGACGGAGCTCTTCAAGAAGTGCTGCGACGCCCTGCACGCCGCCGACCGCGACACCGTCGACTACTTCGGCGCCGACCTCATGGACATGGCGGCCGCGGTGGTCAACGGCTGGCTCCTGTTGCGCGACGCCCAGGTCCAGGACCGCAAGGCCGACCTGGTGCGCGCCTACGCGGCGGAGCACCTGCCCCGCGCCAGGAGCTCGGGAGCGGCCGTGCTCGCGCACGACATGGCCGGCGCCGCGGGCAGGCAGAGCATTCTCGCCTAGCGGGCGTTCCAGCGCGGATGCCGACGAGGGAAGGCCGAGGGCGGCTCGCTGCCGCCCGGCCTTCCCCGGCCGCCCGCCGTGTCACGATGCTGCCGGGCGCTTCACCGGCTCAGGCATCCCAGGCGTATCGTCGTAGCCGGCAGCACTCTTGGCCGCGCCGGTTCCTCGCCGCGACAATCCGCCCCGCATTTTCCCTTCGCGCCTCGGTGGTTTTTGCCTGATTTCCCTCTGCGCCCTGCGCCCTGCCGGCCCTAGCGCAGCTGCGCGGCTATAGCGGCGGCACGGCTAGCGCGGCTGCGCGGCTATCTCCACTGAACGGCCAGGGCGGTGATGTCGTCGGGCTGAAGCGCCTTTCCCATGAAGCCGGAGATTTCCTTGTCCAGATCGGCGATGAGCTCCGAAGGCTTGCGGCCGAAGCGCGAGAAGAGAAAGTGCTTGAGCTTTTCGTCGTCGTAACGCTCACCGCTTTCGTTCTGGAGGTCGGTCAGGCCGTCGGAGTTCATGAAAACCTTGAGGTCCGGGAAAAAGCTCATGGTCTGGCCGCTTCCCTCGGACTTTCCGAAGGGCTCGAGCCCCAGGGGGCAGAGGCTCGAGGAATAGATGCGGCACTTGCTCTTGCCGTCCGGCGCGCTGAAAAGAACGTAGACGGGCGAATAGCCGCAGTTGAAGATCGTCAGCTCGCGCTTCCCGGTGTCGAAGAAGACGAGAGCCCCGGCGATGAAGAGTTCTTCCGGCGTCTGGTCGAGTATCACCTTGTTCAGGGCCTCGACCAGCGAGGCGGGGCCGTGGCCGGCGAGCAGGCCGCCCGTCTTCAGCGTCGCGAAGAAGGAGCTCAGGAGACTCGTGGCCAGGGACGCGGCGATGTTCTTCCCGCAGACATCGAAGCTCGCGACCATGTAAAGGCCCTTTCTGAGCTCGAGCGTCTGGATGAAGTCGCCGCCGACCTCGTGGGCCATCCGGAAGTAGGTTTCGACGTCGAGCTCCTCGCTCTCGATCTTGTTGCGCGAGAGCAGGAACTCCTGGATCGAGCGGGCGCCTTGGAGGTCCATGCCGCGGATGAGCGCCACCTGCTTTGTGAGCGCGAGAAACGTGCCCGTGCCGAAGAACCTGTTGTGCCGGTAGATGAGGAAGTCGTTGAAGATGGCCGAGCTGTGGCGCTCGAGCAGCGAGGAGAGGGCCTTCTCCACGTTTTCGTCGGCGTCGAGGATGGCCGTGTCGTGGTCCAGGTAGCGTTCGATCGAGCCGCTGCGCAGCGCGTCCAGGGCCGATTTCGGTCGGAGCATGAGAGCGGTCCGCGACACGAGGCCTATGACGCCGCCGTCGGATTCGATCGGTATGGAAGACAGCTTCTCGTCGGCTTTGAAGCGGGCCGAGGCCTCGTCCAGGTCGCCCGAAGAGCTTAAGGGGTCGACGAAGGAGGCGATGATGCCGACGCTCGTGATGGGAAAGGCCACGGAGACGGCCTGGTCCTCGTAGGACAGCAGCTCGACGGCATCAGGCTTACCGGCGGCGTCCTTGAAAATGGGTTCCCGGAAATACGGGAAGACATCCATGTCCTCGACGGGAACCTTCTGCTTGGCCATGCTTGAACCCCCCGATCGGTCGACAGACGGCGGCAACGGCCGAGTGGCGCTCAACCTGCGCTGGCATGTCGAGGGCCGACCGAGGCCGCACTCCATCTGTCGTGGTGGCGAATTGCCCGAATCGATGTAGGATACAACCGAAATCGCCGATGAACAACCTAAATTGTTCACTCGATCGACGGTAAGGGGGCGCGGCGACCGGAGACAGGCGGACGCCGCCGCTTTGAGGCGGGCCGGGCCGAGGCTCGGAGCTTCCCGGGCCTCCTTTCGTCCGAATCGGAGGCCTAGGCTTCGAGTACGCGAGTTCGCACCGACCGGAGCCAGGCGGTGATCTCATCGGCGCCCTCACCGGTCCGGCCGTTCAGCGGCAGGAGCAGGGCTCCGGGCGCGGTGCCCGCGAGCCCCTTGCGGAAGAACTCCTCGTCGAAGCCGACCGCCTCCTTGAGGTCGATCTTGGTGAGGATGCAGGCGGCCGATTTCGCGAAGGCCGCGGGGTACTTGTAGGGTTTGTCGCTGCCCTCGGCCACGCTCGCGACCACGAGCTTGATGTCCTCGCCCACGACGTACTCGGCGGGGCAGACCAGGTTGCCGATGTTCTCGATGAAGAGCCAGGAGCCGTCGGCCACGCTCATGCGGCCCAGGATGCCCTCGATCATCGGAGCGTTGAGGTGGCAGTCGCCGCCCGTCTCGATCTGGTAGGCCTCGACGTTGAGCGATCGCAGGAGGCGGGTGTCGATGTCGCTGGCGACGTCGCCCTCGATCACCGCCAGCTTTTCGCCTGAGGCGTGGAGGCGTTCGGCGACCCGCGATATGAAGCTGGTCTTGCCCGCCCCCGGTCCGCCCAGGATGTTGATGGTGAAGATGCCCCGGCCGCGCAGGGTCTCGTTGATGGCGCGGGCCCGCGCGTCGTTCTCCTCGTAGATGGCTCGCTTCAGTTCGATGGATATGCTCATGCCGCTTCTCCCTTTCGCGCTTTCGGAATACTTCGAAGGGCGGGTCCTGTCGACTGCGAACCGAGAGCGATTGCGCAGTAGCTCCACCGCTCTCGATTCGCAGTCGCCACCCGCCGCCCTACGATGCATTTTGGAAGTGTGACGGGTTTAGGTCAACCAGGCATATCCTCGATAGGCATGCGCGTTTGCCCTAGCGGGGAGCGGGCCCGCCGCCCTACGAGGCATTTTGGAAGTGTGACGGGTTTAGGTCAACCAGGCATATCCTCGATCTCGAGGCTGTCGATGTAGAACTCGCTGCCGATCTTGGTCGCGACGCCCTGACCGCCGCAGTGGGGACAGTCGAAGGAAAAGCGCTTGCGCTCGAAGAGCTTCTGGCAGGAGGAGCAGCGGAGCCGAGGTTTCACGTAGCTCACCTCGAGCTTCGCGCCCTCGGCGGCCGTGCCCTTGCCGAGGACGTCGAAGTAGAAGACGAGGGCCTCTTCCAGGTGGCCGGTGGCCTCGCCCACGACGAGCTTGACCGTGCGGACCCGGCCCGCGGCACCCAGCTTCTCCGCCTCCTCCGAGACGATCTTGACGACCGACTCGATGGCGCTGGCCTCATGCACCGCCGCTCGCTCCTCCGGCGACGGCCGCGTCGGAGCCGCCGCCGGCCGCCGGGGCCGCCTCGCGGCGATGCTCCTGCGACCGGCCCGCGACGTCGGCGAAGTCGAGGGCCCGGGGCCGCTCGTTGCCCATGGAGAGGCACTTCACGGGGCAGGCGCGGATGCAGGCGCCGCAGATCACGCAGGCGAAGCGGTCGATCCGCCAGAGCCCCGCCGCCTTGT
>JAJXZP010000164.1 GCA_021779995.1 bacterium
GGAGAGCGGCGGCGACCCCGCCGGGACCGCCCGGGCCCCGGTGGTGACCGAGCTCCGCCGCGGCGAGGACCTGGTCGCGCGCGCGCTGACGGAGTGGAGCTGACGCAAGCCGGGCTCGGTCCGGGCGAGTCCCGGCCCAAGCCGATTGTCGGAAAGGGAGGGCACGGTGGGAACTCGGACCTTGCTGGTTTCGCTGCTGGCCTGCGCCGCCGTATCGGTGTCCGCATGGGAGGATCACGCGCCGATCACCTACGCGGCGCTCGCGGGGCAGCCCTGCGCCGCCCGGATGGTTCGGGCCGAGACTCTCGATGCCTTCCTCGCCGCGGAGAGATCGGCCCTGCCGGCCGCGCTCGCGGGCATCGAGGCCAAGGCGAAGAAGGAACTCGACTACTATCCTCCGCTCCCGCCCGCGCTGGCCTTCACGGGCGAGGCTCCGGAGATCGCGCTTCGCGCGGCCTTCCTGGCGGCGATCAGGGTGAACCCCTCCATGCCCTTCCCGCTCTTCGTCCAGCTGCCTCCCGGGGCGCCTCGCGCGGGAAGGCCTCCCCTGGCGATCGACCAGGCCGACCTCATGGGCTTCCGGATTCCCGATCCTCCCTTCGTGGCCCTGTCGCCGGGAGAGAAGCTGAGCGCCCTCGGGGTGGTGGCCACGGCCTCCGACGAACCCGACTACGGCATGGACGTGGGGCTCTACGCCGACAACGGCGGCGCGGTGGGCGCGCTCTACGGCTTCGGCAAGCAGCCCTTCGGCAATCCCAGCCTGAGCTACGGCAGCCAGGCGCCGATCCACATGGCCTTCCCGCACGAGGATCCCCTCATCAAGCTGGCCGCGCCCTTCACCCAGCGCTCGCTGTCGGCCTACCGGATCCTGCAGTACTCGACCCTGGCCCGCTTCGCCTTCGCGTCGGGGCATCCCTATTGGGGCTGGCGCTTCGCCGGCTGGGCCCTGCACTACGTCCAGGACCTCGCCCAGCCCTACCACGCGAGCATGCTGCCCGGCCTGTCGACCTTCCAGATCATCTGGCTCAACCTCACCGGCGGCGCGGCCGCCAAGAGCGCCGCCCTCGTCCTCGTGAGCAACCGCCACACCGTCATCGAGGACTACCTCTACCGGGCCATGGCCGCCCCGCCTGGCGACCCGGGCCGCGATAGGCTCGTCGCGGCGCTCGGCATGGGACCCCGGGCCCCGCGGGTCGAGCCCTGGCGGGACGACTACGCCTACGACATCATCGCCTGGAAGTCCTACCGCCGCGCCCCGGCCTTCGACCGCCTCGTCGCGGCGACCTTCCCGGCGGCCTACGTCTCCGATCCGAGCTACGACTACGCGGCCGCCGGCGAGGTCCACGATCCCTACGACGAGCTTCAGGCCCGCGCGCCCGTGAAGGCGGCCGTCTTCGACGAGGAGTGCGCCTCGATCTTCGCCGATCTCGGCTCGTGGACGCGCTGTTTCGTCGCCTTCGCCTCCGATCCCAAGGCCGCCGAGCTGCCTCGCAGGGAGCCCTTCGACCCGCGGGCCCTCGGCTACCTCGCGGCCGTGGCGGCCCTCGCGGTCGTGATCGTCGCTCTGGCCCGGAAAAAGGGCCTTCGAAGGTAGTGAGGGTTTTTTACAAAATGCGGAAGTATTTTGCTAGAGCGCCCAATCCTGCGGTCTCATAGTGGCACGCGGGGCCTGCGCAGGTTCGACGCTCTAGAGACCGGGCTTCAGGGGCGCCGCGGGAGCACAATGCTTCGGAGAGATATTTGACGCCGACTCGGAGATAGGGTAACCTCATATATTCAATTTTTCATATTCTTAGGAGGTTGGCATGTCTGTGGAAAAGCGCAAACCGGTTCCCAGCGATATCGATATCGCCCAGGAAGCCAAGGTCAGGCCGATCGCCGAGGTGGCGAAGGGGTATGGCGTAGGTGAAGACGATATCGATAACTACGGAAAGTACAAGGCCAAGGTCAGGCTCGAGTTCACCGAGAGGATCCGCAAGGAGAAGCCGCGCGCCAAGTACATCGACGTCACCGCGATCACGCCCACACCCCTGGGCGAGGGCAAGACCACCACGACCGTCGGGCTCACCCAGGGCCTCGGCTTCATCGGGAAGAAGGCGATAGCGACGATCAGGCAGCCCTCCATGGGGCCGACCTTCGGCATCAAGGGCGGCGCGGCCGGCGGCGGCTACTCCCAGATCGTGCCCATGGCCGACTTCAACCTCCACCTCACCGGCGACATCCACGCGGTCTCGGCGGCGCACAACCTCTGCTCGGCGGCGATCGACGCCCGGCTCTACCACGAGTCGCGCTGGTCGGACTCCTACTTCGAGAAGCTCGGCCTCCACAAGCTCAACATCGACCCCTACGAGGTCTGGTGGAACCGCGTCCTCGACATGAACGACCGGACCCTGCGCCGCATGATCGTCGGCGTGGGCGGCCTGGACAACGGCCCCCTGCGCGAGACCGGCTTCGACATCGCCGTGGCCAGCGAGGTCATGGCCATCCTCGCCCTCTCGGTCGACCTGGCCGACCTCCGTCGCCGCATCGGCCGCATCGTGCTCGGCCTCGACAAGTCGGGCAAGTCCTTCACGACCGAGGACATCGGCGTCGCGGGCGCCATGACCATCCTCCTCAAGGACGCGATCCAGCCGAACATCCTCCAGACGCTGGAGGAGCAGCTCGCCTTCGTGCACGCCGGCCCCTTCGCGAACATCGCGCACGGCAACTCCTCGGTGCTGGCCGACCTCGTGGCCACCCGCATCTCCGACTACGTCGTGACGGAGTCGGGCTTCGGCTCGGACATGGGCTTCGAGAAGTTCGTGGACATCAAGTGCCGCAGCTCGGGCCAGATGCCCGACGCCGCCGTGGTGGTGGCCACCGTCCGCGCCCTCAAGATGCACGGCGGCGGCCCCAAGGTCACGCCCGGCAAGAGCCTGGCCACGGCCTATACGCAGGAGAACAAGGAACTCGTCACGAAGGGCCTGGACAACCTCAGGACCCACCTGGGCATCCTCAGGAAGTTCGGCGTCCCGGCGGTCGTCGCGATCAACGGCTTCCCCACCGACACCGCGGCCGAGCAGGAGATCATCCGCGAGGCGGCGGTCGCCGCGGGCGCGGTCGACGCCGTGGTCACGCGCAACTGGGCCGAGGGCGGCGAGGGCGCCGCCGAGCTGGCCCGCGCCGTCGAGAAGGCCGCCGAGGTCGGATCGACCTGCAAGCCGTTCTACCCCCTCGAGCTGTCGATCAAGGACAAGATCGAGACGATAGCCCGCGAGGTCTACGGCGCCGAGCGCGTGACCTACACCCCCGACGTCGAGGACAAGATCGCCACCTTCTCGGGCCTGGGCTACGACCAGCTGCCCATCTGCATGGCCAAGACCCAGTACTCGCTCTCGCACGATCCCGCGGTCAAAGGGGCGCCCAAGGGCTTCGTCTTCCCCATCACCGACATACGGGTGGCGGCCGGAGCCGGTTTCGTCTATCCTCTCTCGGGAGCGATCAACACCATGCCCGGCCTCTCGTCCAAGCCCGCCTACATCGGCATGGACATAGACCCGGCCACCGGCAAGATCAGCGGACTGTCCTGAGCCGGATACGGAGAAGCGGCGCATGAGCGGCGGGAGGCTGCGGATCGCGGTCGTGTTCGGCGGGAGGTCGGCGGAGCACGAGGTCTCGCTCCAGTCGGCCAAGAACGTGATCGCGGCCCTCGACCCCGGCAAGTACGAGTGCGTCCTCATCGGCATCGACCGCGAGGGACGCTGGCACCTCGACGGGACATCGCTCCGGCTGCTCAACGCCGAGGACCCGCGGCTCATCAGCCTGAATACGGAAGGGTCGCGGGTCGCGCTCACCCCGGACGGGGCCCTGATCGCTCGCGACTCCAACGCGATCCTGGAGCGCGTCGACGCCATCTTCCCCGTGCTGCACGGCCCCTACGGGGAGGACGGCTCCATCCAGGGGCTCGCCAAGCTCGCCGATCTGCCCTGCATCGGCGCCGATATCCTCGGCTCCGCGGTAGGCATGGACAAGGACGTCATGAAACGCCTCCTCAGGGAGGCGGGGATCGGCGTCGCTCCCTTCAGATGCTTCGATTCTCCGGCCGAGGCCGCCTCGGGCTACGAAGAGGCGGCCGCGGAACTCGGCTCCGAACTCTTCATCAAGCCGGCCAATCTCGGCTCTTCGGTCGGGATCAGCCATGCGCGCACGCGCGATGAATACCTGGCCGGCCTCGAGGAGGCCTTCGCGTACGACACCAAGGTTCTCGTGGAAAAGGCCATCAAGGGCCGCGAGATGGAAGTGTCGGTGCTCGGGAACAGGAAACTCGCCGCTTCGGTTCCCGGGGAGGTGATCGCGCACGCGGACTTCTACTCCTACGAGGCCAAGTACCTCGACGAGAACGGAGCCGCCCTCCTTATCCCCGCCCCCGTGCCGAGCGAGGTCGCGCAGGGCCTGAGGGATATCGCGGTCCGCGCCTGCAAGGCGCTCTGCATACGGGGGATGGCCCGCGTCGACTGCTTCCTGGAAGAGAGCGGAACGATACTCGTCAACGAGGTCAACACGATTCCCGGCTTCACGAGGATCAGCATGTATCCCAAGCTCTGGGAGGCGAGCGGCCTTTCCTATCCCGAGCTGCTGGATAAGCTGATCGAGCTGGGCATCGAGGATTTCACGGAGCGGCGGCGGCTCCGATGCAGGCCCTGAGAGGGCCGGGGCCTTGAGGCCGCCTGGACGCGGCGGTCCGATCGCCCGAGGGGCGGGCGCTGCGTTGCGCCGCCGTTTCCATCCGTAGTATCCTGGGGCATGAAATTCGAACTCTCTCCCCGGATCCTCGAAAAGGTGCCCGCCTTCGTGGTGGGCATCGTGGTCGCGCGCGGCCTGGACAACGCCAGGCCGGCCGGGCGCATCTCCGCGCTGCTCGCCGAGTACTTCGCCGAGGCCGCGCGCTCGATGGCGGGCAAGGCCAAGGAGGACGCGCGCATCGCGCCCTACCGCGAGGCCTTCACGGCGCTGGGCATCAACCCCAATCGCTTTCCCTGCTCGATCGAGGCCCTCATGTCGCGCGTGCAGAAGGGCGGGGACCCGCCTTCCATCAACGCCGCCGTCGACGCGGGCAACGCCGTGTCCGCGCGGCGCTTCGTCCCGATCGGAGCGCACGACCTCGGGGCCATCTCCGGAGAGATAGCCCTCAGGCCGGCCCGGCCGGGCGACAGCTTCCTGCCCTTCGGCGGCGGCGAGCGCGAGGACCCCGAGCCCGGCGAGCCGGTCTACGCGAGCGGGAGCGTCGTGCGCACGCGGCGCTGGATGTGGCGGCAGAGCGAGATCGGCAAGATCGAGTCTTCCACCCGCGATATTTTCTTCCCGATCGACGGCTTTGCCGGAGTGAACGAAGGAGAGGTGCTCGCCGCCCGCGACGAGCTCGCCCGGCTCATGCAGGACGAGTTGGGCGGCACCGTCGTCCTGGGCTTCGTGGACGCGAAAAGTCCGGTCTTCGAAGGCTGAGCCGGCGCGGTGCGGCGCACGGCGCCCCCGGCGGCGGCTCCCATGCGGCGCCCCCGCGCGGCGCTCCCGCTGGCGATGACACCAGCCCGAGGCGCGCCCACCGTCGAGGGCTCCTGCCGGCGGCGCCTCCGTCCGCGTAGCCGCATTCCGTGAAGGCGCCCCCATGCGGCGGCTCCCGCG
>JAJXZP010000144.1 GCA_021779995.1 bacterium
GGAAGCGGCCGCGCTGGACCTCGATCTCGCGCTCGGAGCCGGGCTCCGCGACCGCGCTCTCCCAGCGGCCCGAGACTCCCCGCCAGCCGATGCGGAAGCGCAGGCCCGTGAGGGTCGACCAGGAGCCGGGCACGGGCGGCAGCGCGAGGACGAGGCGATGCACCCCGGAACTGCCGAAGGGCGAAGCGAGGTCGCAGCCGGCCGACACGATCGAGGCGGCGAGGAGGGGAAGGAGCCGGGCCCGGCGCGAACCGGGATTTGCGGTGGCGCTCATAGCGATTGCTACGCGCCTCGCGACCGCCGGCGCTTCAGGGCCTCCGCGGCACAGAGCCGCCCCTACGGCTCCCCGCAGGACGGCCCCGGCCGGCGCTTCAAGGCGCCCGCGGCACAGAGCCGCCCCTCCCGTCAGGACGAGGCCCCGGCCGCCTCAGGCGGAGCCGCGCAGCTCCAGCTTGAGGCGGGAGCGCAGCTCCAGGAGCACGGCCCCGTACTCCGGGCTTCTCCAGTCCGCATAGGTCCAGGGCAGGCTCCGGAAGCCTCCGTTCTCGTACATGAGCGTGAGCTCGGCGTAGATGCCCTCCGACAGCGCGATGCGGTGCGATCGCCCCTTGGTGGTGGCCAGGACGAAATTGCCGAGCGAGAGGAGGCCGGGATCGAGGTTGAAGCGCCGCCGGGTCCCCGACGAGAAGCGTCCTTCGAGCTCGTTGGTCCAGGTTTTGATCGAGGTCAGGGTCGAGGGATCCACGAGGAGGGGAAAGGAGAGAAAGGAGCGGAGGATGGCGGGACCCAGCTCGTCGGCGTAGTAATCGGTCCAGGGGAAGCCCAGGCCGCTCGAAAAATAGTCGGCGACGCCGAAGCGGGCCTCCAGGGCCGGAAGCAGAGGGCCGGAGCGTTCCAGCGCCTCGGTATCGCCCGCCTGGGAGAGGATGGCCAGGACGAGCCGCGCGCCCGGAAAGAGCCGTGGGGAACCCATGCGCCGATCTTGCCTTACTCGTCCATTTAAATCATACTCAGCCTACTTATGGAAGACTCCCAGGCCTACGCGAAGCTCCTGGAGGATCGGCTCGACGCGCGGCGCGAAAGGCTCGACCGTTCGGACTTGCCGCGTCTCAAGGAGAGTTTCAAGCTCTTCCAATCGGCGTTCCAAGGCATCCAGCAGGTTCTCTACAAGAAGGGGATCATCCACGACGACCCCTACAAGTACGACCTCAAGATCTCCGAGGTCACGACTCCGCCCGAAGGCCCCTTCACCGAGTCCGAGAAGATCGACCAGATCAGCATGCGCGCCTCCCAGCTCGACTCCTATCTCGATTTTCTCAACAACTATTACCAATTCAGCACCGAGTTCCTCACCATGGGGCGCATCAAGCGCCTCCTGGGCCTCACGCGGTACTTCAACTTCACCCAATTCTCCGAAACGAGCACGAGCCAGAACACGAGAGCCCTCGCCGAACTGGCCGGCATGGTCAAGAAGGGTACCGACCAGCTCTCCTCGGGTCTCATAGCCGAGAGCCTCGGCCAGCTGGACCGCATCACGCGGGACATCCTGGCCATGCTCAAGGAATTGACGGCCTACCACCGGGAACGCTACAAGCTCGAGGTCCGCCAGCTCGTCATGCCGGGCCTTGGACTCGACCAGACCTTCGTCATCACGCACCGCGAGGACGCGCTGCGCCAGGTCAAGCGCAAGTTCGTGGAAGTGGCGGGCGAACGGCCCTTCTACGCCGAGCTCGTCGAGGAGCTGCTCCTCGAAGACTTCAGCTCCGACGGCCAGAGCCTGCGCGACGCCGTGCTCAAGCGTTTCGAGAAGGTCGAGGAAAAGAAGGCCGAACGCAGCCTGGAGAAGTCCTTCAAGTCGGTGATTCTGGACGGGGCGCGCCTTCTATCCGGCGCGGGCTACCCGCTCGAGGACGCCCTCGCCAAGCTCTCCGAAAATTCCACCCTCCTGGAGTCGCGCAACCAGAGTATGGGCGCCAAGCTCAGGCGCATGCTCAAGAAGCTGTTTTCGCCGGAGAGCAAGGGAATATTCTACGAAATTGAGTACATTGATCCCGTGACCTCCCAGCGCAGGTCGGAAAGCCTCGATTTCGGCCGGTTCATCGATGAGACGGGCAAGCGCGCCCGGCTCCTGTCCTCGCTCATCCAGCGTACGGGCCCGACCTACAAGCGCATGGAGAGCATGCCCGAGGACCAGGCCTACAAATTCCTCGAGCGAAACGTGGAAGAGCTTCAGAAGACCCTGCGCACGCTCGCCGCGCTGGACGAGTTTTTCAAGGGCGAGGCTCTCCCCGAGGACAAGGGCAGGATACGCAGCGTCAAGAGCGAGCTCACCACCATCAAGGGTGCCGTGATCAAGGCCAATCAGAAGAAGCACGAGTATGTCGCGCAATGCGAAGAGCGGGAGCAGATGCGGCGGCTGGGCATTCGCGACCTTACTCAGTAACGGTGAAGCGTACATGTTGCCAAAAAACGGTCGCGCGCGACCTCACGCAATAACGGTGAAGCGTACATGTCGTCGATAGGACGGTCGCGCGCGACCTCACGCAGTAAAGGTGAAGCGTACATGTCGTCGATGGGACGGTCGCGCGCGACGCGACAAGATTTCGCAAGGAGACAGCAGTGAACATTCGTGGATACAGCATGTGGGCCATCCTGGCCGCGATCCTCGCCCTCGGCCCGGCCTTCGCGGCCTCGGCCCAGAGCGATACGACCAAGCCCAAAGAGCTTGTCGTGGCCTTCAACAAGCTCGACCTCCAGCTCGATCCGCACCACTCGATCTATTCGGCCGAGGCGCAGATCTTCACGGCCACCTACGAGGGGCTCTTTTCCTACAATCCGAGCAGCCTCGAGCCGGTCGACGCGGCCTGCAAGAGCTACACGGTCTCTCCGGACGGCAAGGTCTACACCTTCACGATCCGCGACGAGGCCAAATGGTCCGACGGCAGTCCCTTGCTGGCCAGCGACTTCCGCAACGCCTGGCTCAGGGCCATCACCCCCTCGCAGAAGGCCGACTATGCCTCCTTCTTCGACATCATCGCGGGAGCGAAGGCCTTCCGGAGCGGCGAGGACAGCGACCCCACGTCCGTGGGCATTTCGGTCCTGTCCGACAAGGTGCTGCAGGTCACCCTCGTCTCGAGGGCCGACTACTTCACGCGCCTGCTCTGTCACCACTCCTTCGCGCCCATCCATCCCTCGATGCTGGCCGTCAAGGACTGGAACTCCGCCTTCCCCTTCCCCGTCGACGGCGCCTACCGCTTCGAGAGCAAGTCGGACAAGGAGCTCGTCCTCGTCAAGAACGAGCACTACTGGGACGCCGCTTCAGTGGCCATCCCCAAGATCCGGATCATCTTCAGCGACAACGACGCCGAGGCCACCCGCCGCTTCGACGGAGGCGAGATCGACTGGCTCGCCGGCCCGATGGACCTGAACGCCCTCGTGGACCGCGCCGCCATCCAGGCCAACCCCATGTTCGGCACGCACTACTGGTTCTTCAACTGCGCCGTCAAGCCCTGGAACAATCCCGACCTCAGGAGGGCCCTGGCCCTCCTCCTCCCCTGGAAGGAAATCCGCTCGCGGGACTACTACATGAACCCGGCCGACACCCTCGTCCTTCCCTTCCAGGGCTATCAGGCCGCCAAGGGCATCGAGGACGGCGACGAGGCCCAGGCGAAGAGCCTGCTCGTGAAGGCAGGCTACCCGAACGGCAAGGGCCTGCCGCCGATCGTGCTGCTCACGCCCGAGGGCGAGGACGGCAAGCGCGTGGCGGGGCTCATGAAGACGGCCTGGGAGAAGCTCCCCGGCGTCTCGGTCGAGGTGAAGACCGTTCCCGCCGCCGGCTACTTCGCGGCCCTGCACGCCGAGGCGGGCAAGGGCGGCTACACGCTCGGGCTCACCACCTGGATCGGCGATTTCGCGGACCCCATCGCCTTCCTGCAGATGTGGGCCAGCGACTCGAACCTGAACGACGCCCGCCTCTCCGATCCGGCGTTCGACAAGCTCCTCGCCGAGGCGGCCTCCAAGACGGGCGACGACCGGCTCGCCGCCCTCGCCGCGGCGGAGACGCACCTGCTTCACGGCGCCGCCGTCCTGCCGATCTATCACAGCATAGCCGTCAACGTCCTCGATATGGACTACATCCAGGGATGGTACGCGAATCCGCTCGACATCCATCCCTTCAAGACCATGTCCTTCGGGGTCCGCAAGGCGCGGCCCAACGTCGTGCTGGGCCCCCGGGCCGCGGACGCGGTCGCCTGCGCGCTCGGCGGCGCCCGATAGCGCCTAGGGGGATACGACTCGTGTCGAGCGCCGAGAGCCGGCCCGACGAGGAAGGAAGCGGCGGCGCCGCGTCGACCGGCACCGCCAACTTCCTCCGCAATCTGGGCTTCCCCCTGGTGCGGGTGCACCATCCCTTCAACCACTTCGACTTCGCGCGGCCCGGGCGTCTCATTCTCGTCATCGGCCCCATGGGCTCGGGCAAGACCGAGTTCTCGGCGCGCATGTGGCGCGACAGCCTCGTGGCCCGCCGCAAGAGCGGCGCCGTGCGGAAAGCCACGAGCAGCGACGGGGCGGACCGCCGCGAGATCTTCGTCGTGCGCTCGAGCCTGGATTCGCTGCGCTTTCCCGACTACCCCGAGGACGCGCTGGCCTACCGCGGGGGCTACGAGCGCTGCGGCGACCGCATCGGCCAGGCGCGCGACTCCTTCGGCCTCGAGAACCTCCTCGCGGAGAATCACGGCGTGGGCACCTGGATCGTCGACGAGGCCGCCTTCTTCGACGAGCGCCTGGCCTATCTCATGAAGGACGAGTCGGAGCGGCGCGGCCTCGTGTTCGTCTGCCCCACCCTCGTCCTCAACTTCCGCCGGGAGATCTTCAACCAGACCGCGCGCCTGCTTCTGGAGAACGCCACGGACGTCTTTCCGCTCACGGCCTACTGCGAGCACGAGGACTGCCTGGCCGACTCCCTATACACCTACCGCTACTACCTGGTCGACGGCGTCGAGTGCCCTGCCCTCTACTTCGACCCCCTCATCATCATCGGAGGGGACCGCATGAAGGAGGACGGGAGGGAGCCCAACTATTGCACCCGCTGCGACGAGCACCATTACCTGCCCGGCAAGGAGTACACCTACTTCACCCTCAAGCCCCTGGGCGAGGCGGCCGCCCGCGGCGACGGACGGCCCCTCGTCGCCGAGCTCGGCGCCCTCGCCGGCGGCGGCGAATCGCGGCTCGCCGCGAGCCTGCGGTCGCGGCATCTGGAGTGCCCGCGGCCCCGGCCCGAGATGCTCTCGTCGCTCAACGTGCCCTGCATAGCCGAGCGCGCCCTCGTGTTTCTGTATGCCGAGGCCAATCTCCTCTCGGCCGAGCAGATGCGCTCGATCGTCCGTGACCTGGGTCTCGACCGCGACTACCTCGCGCGCGCCCTCGCCGACAACCGCCGCCCCCTGGACCTGTAGTCCCGCGGCGGCAGGCGCAGGCGCGGCCCCGTCGAGCGTGGCGCGGCCGGGTGCGGCCCCGTCGATCGCGCCGTCCCGGCGTCTGATTTCGGCTCCGTCGATCGCGGCGCGGCCGGGCACGGCCCCGACGATCGCGGCGCGGC
>JAJXZP010000207.1 GCA_021779995.1 bacterium
TGCTTCGGGGCGCGCCTTGGGACGGCTTCCGCCGCGGCAGAAGCCGAAGACCTTCCGCGCCGCGCCAGCTTCGAAAAAAGCCCCGGCCCGCTTCGTTCCCCCGCGCCCTCAGGCGCGGGGGAGGGCGAGATTCCCCTGCCTAAGGTCAGGAAAAGCCAGTTGAGGGCGAAGATCGCGGCGGCCGCGTAGACGGGCACGAAGAGCCCCCGCTCGGCCAAGAGCCCGGCCAGGTAGGGCGCGAGGGCCGAGCCGGCGCTCCACGACATGCTGAAGGCCCCCGTCGCCTTGCTCAAGGCCGCTCCCTCGATGCCCGAGGTGAGCCAGCCCATGAGCCGCGGCCAAAAGAGGGCGGTGAACAATCCGATGAGTCCGTAGACGACGAAGGCCGAGGCGAGGCCGCGGAAGAGCAGATGGCCGATCAGAAGGAGGGCGGCGGCGGCGTTCATGAAGGCCATCGAGCTCGGGGCCTTGATTCGGCGCGCGAGGGGCCGGAAAGCGATGCAGCCGACGAAATACGCCAAGGACGAGACCGAGGCGAACCAGGCCACGGTCACCGGAGTCGCCCCATAGCCGTCCTTCAAGATGAACAGCATGCCCAGGCCGATGAGCCCGACGGCGACGGCGGTCAGGAAGGCGCTGGGCAAGAGCAGCAGGAGCCGTCGATCGGGAAGCTCGATGTTTTTTTTCATCGGATGAGCCTAGCTGAAACGCCTGCTACGGTCAATGCGAGGCGCCTCTCGGCTCGCCTTCCTCGCCGTGGATTTGACAGGCGGACCGGCCGCCGAATACTATGGGCTCGTCCGAAACCATACCGTGAGACAGAGGCGATCCATGTCCGATACCGCGCGCGAACGCGTCGCCGAGCTCGCAAGGCTCATCCGCCGGCACCAGGAGCTGTACTATAATGGTCAGCCGGAACTCAGCGATGCCGAGTTCGACGAGCTCTGGGACGAGCTCGCTTCCCTGGATCCGAAAAATCCGATCCTCGCTGCCGTCGGCACCGACGCGGCCGACGGCTGGCCCAAGACCCGTCACCTCATTCCCATGGGCAGTCAGGCCAAGGCCTCCAACCCCGAGGATTTTCTCGCCTGGTGCGCGAAGGTGGCCCACCCGGAATACCTGGTGGAGTACAAGCTGGACGGAGCGAGTCTCGAGCTCCAGTACGAGGAGGGCGCCCTCGTGCGCGCGGTGACGCGCGGCGACGGCGAGGTGGGCGACGACATCCGTCCCAATGCCGCGCGCATGAAAGGCGTCGTGGCGCGGCTGCCTCGGGGCTTCACGGGCGGCGTGCGCGGCGAAGTCGTGATGACCCACGCCGTCCACGACGAGCAGTACGCCGACAAGGCCAACTGCCGCAACGCCGCCAACGGCCTCATGAAGCGCAAGGACGGACAAGGCAGCGAGCATCTCGACGTGATCTGCTACGACGCCGACGGCACGGTCTCGGAAGACGACGGCACGCGCGCCGTGCCCTGGTCGGACGAGCTCGGGAAACTGGAGTGGCTGCGCGGCATGGGCTTCGCGGTCGTGCCCGTGAGACTGCTGGAGCGATGCGAGGCCGTGGTCGAGTACCGCGCCAAGGTCATGGCCGGCCGCGCCGCCTTGCCGTACGACATCGACGGCCTCGTGGTCAAGGGCCGCCGTATCGACCTCGAGGACGCCGCCCGTCCCCGCCCCGAAAAGCAGATAGCCTTCAAGTTCAGCCTCGAGGAGGCCGTCTCGACGCTCCGAGCCGTCGAGTGGAGCGAGTCCGGCGCGAACTACACGCCCATCGGCATCATGGATCCGGTCCGGCTGGCCGGCACGACCGTGCAGCGCGCCAACCTGGTCAACACCAACGCCATCCGCGGCATGAATCTCATGATCGGCTCGAAGATCGTCATCACCAAGCGCGGAGAGATAATTCCCAAGATCGAAGGCCTCGTCGAAAATCCCGAGGCCGCGAGGCCCATCGAGGTGCCCGCACGCTGCTCCTGCGGGGCCGAGCTCGTCGACGAGGGGACGCGGCTCTACTGTCCCAACCCGAGCTGCCCCAAGAAGAGCCTGCATCGGCTCGAGAAATGGCTCGGCACGCTCGACATCAAGGAGTTCGGCTCGGCCATACTCGGCAAGCTGTTCGCTTCGGGAAGGGTCCGCGAGATCGCCGATCTCTACACCCTGGACGCTGCCGAGCTCGCCGAGTACGACCGCATGGGCGAGACGCTGGCCGCGAAGCTGCTCCGCAACCTGGGGGAGAAAAGCGAGGTAAGCTTGCCGGCCTTCGTCGCCGGATTCGACATCGAAGGCATCGGGGAACTCATGGCCGAGAAGGCCGCGGCCGCGGGCTTCGACAGCCTCGACAAGCTCCGCGCCGCGAGCGTCGAGGCTCTGGACGAGGTCGAGGGCTTCGCCGAGATCAGCGCCCGCGCCCTCCTCGACGGGCTCGCCGCCCTCGCTCCGGAGATGGATCGGCTCCTCGCCTCGGGGGCGATACGCATCGCGGCGCCGAAAGCCACGGGGCCTCTAGAGGGGAAGAGCTTCTGCTTCACGGGCGAACTTTCGGTGAAGCGAGGCGAGGCCGAAGCTCTGGTGCGCTCCCTCGGAGGGACGGTCAAGGCCTCGGTGACCAAGGGCCTCTCCTATCTCGTCACCAACGATCCGCTCTCCGGTTCCGAGAAGAACAAGAAGGCGCTCTCCTACGGTGTCGCCGTGATAGACGAAGCGGCCTTTTCCGAGTTGACGGGCCGGGCGTGAGCGGGAAATCACGGCGCGGCCCGCCCCTGGCCGCGCCGGGCCCGCATATGGCCGTGCCGGGCACGCCCCTGGCCGCGCCGGGCCCGACCGCGGCAGACTGGATGAGGCCCAGTTCCGGACGGCTTCTCGTCCTCCTCAAGGTCGTGCCGGGAGCCGGGCGGACAGTCATCGGCGGCCTTCGCGACGGCGCCATTCTGGCCCGGATCGCGGCCCCGCCCGAGAAGGGCAAGGCCAACGAGGCTCTCGTGGCCGAGCTGGCCCGCCTGTTCGATCTCGCCAAATCCGACATCGCCATCGTCTCCGGCTCCGCCTCCCGCCGCAAGACCGTCTCGGTGCCCGCCTCTGCGGAAGATCGTGTCCGGCGCCTCGCCGAGGCTCCCATCCCCTGATCGACGGGCCTGGACCAGCTCCGGTGGAATAGTCCGCGGCTTGTGCGTCATCGCGGTCGCGCGGTACACTGCGCCGCAGTTTTGGCCGGCCGTCGGAATGTTTCGAATGCTTCGACAGCCGGCTAGATCAAGGAGTTTCTCCCCATGGTCCAGTCCAAGAAGGCATGGAAGCGCATCATCGCCGACGCGATGGCCGCGTACGCCCGCGAAAAAGGCATCGAAGCGGCCATGCCCGCCGCCGAGCATATCGTCGCCGAGCGCCCCCCCCGGCCCGACCTGGGCGACCTCGGCTTTCCCATGTTTCCCTACGCCAAGCTCTTCAGGACGGCGCCCGCCCAGCTCGCCGGGGCCCTCGCCTCGAAGGTGCAGTCCCCGGCTCGCGCCGGCCGCCTCGGCGAGGCCTCGGCTGAGGGGCCCTACCTCAATGTCCGGCTCGATCGCGCCGCAGAGGTCGCGTCGCTCCTGGCCGCCGCCTCCGCCGAGAGCTGGGGCAGGGTCGACTCGCTCGCGGGCAAGAAAGTAATGATCGAGTTTTCCAGCCCGAACACCAACAAGCCCCTCCACCTGGGCCACCTCCGCAACGACGTGATCGGCGAGTCCCTCGCCCGGACCATGGCGGCGGCGGGGGCTAGCTTGCGCAAGATAAACCACCCCAACGACCGCGGCGTCCACATCTGCAAGTCCATGCTCGCGTACATGGCCTACGGGGAAGGCCGGACGCCGAAGGACGAGGGACTGAAGGGCGATCACTTCGTCGGCAAGTATTACGTCCTGTTCAATACGCTGAAGGCCGAGCGCCCCTCTGCCGAGGAGGAGGCTCAGGAACTCCTTCGCAAATGGGAGGCCGGAGACGCCGATGTGCTCGAGCTCTGGGGGCGGATGAAAACCTGGGTCCTCGAGGGCATCCGGGCCACGTATCGGCGCACCGGCATAGATTTCGACCTCTACGATTTCGAGAGCGAAACGTATCAGCTTGGCAAGGACGAAGTGGTCAAGGGCCTCGAGCGCGGCGTCTTCTACCGCGAGGAGGACGGCTCCGTCTGGGCGAATCTCGAGGATATAGGCCTCGACCGCAAGGTTTTCCTGCGAAAGGACGGCACGAGCCTCTACATCACCCAGGATATCGGCACCGCCATATCTCGCCATGGGAATTGGCCCTATGACCGGCTCATATACGTCGTCGGCAACGAGCAGCAGTATCATTTCAAGGTCCTCTTCGAGACCCTCAAGAGGCTCGGCTTCGAATGGGCGAGCGACCTCCACCATCTCGCCTACGGCATGGTCAACCTGCCCTCGGGCAGGATGAAGACCCGCGAAGGCACCGTCGTCGACGCCGACGACCTCATCGACGAGCTGGCGCTGCTCGCCGCCAAGGAAATAGAGGAAAAGGGCCGGGAAGACGCCGTGGGCGACGTGGACGCGGTGGCGGAAAAAGTCGCGCTCGGCGCCCTCCACTACTATTTGCTCCAGACCAGCCCCGTCAAGGACATGCTCTACGATCCCGAGCAGTCGCTCTCCTTCACCGGCGACACGGGCCCCTACATCCAGTATATGGGCGCCCGCGCCTCTTCGATCCTGCGCAAGCACGAGGCAGGCGAGGGGAGGGCCCACGCCGGCGCGGCCGATCCCGCCCTGCTCTCGGGCGATGCCGACTGGGAGCTCGTCAAGCGCGTGGCCGCCTTCCCCGAGGCGATCGAAGGCGCCGCCCTTTCCATGGAGCCCTCCGTCCTGGCCAATTACCTCCACGATCTGGCCGCCGATTTCGCCACCTGGTACCGCGACAACCCCGTGCTCACGAACGCCGACGCAGACCTCGCCGCTACGCGGCTGGAACTGGTCCGAGCGACCAAGCGCAGCTTCGAGCGGGCGGCCTATCTCCTCTGCGTTCCCTTCCTGGAATCGATGTGATGCGCCCCGGATCGGCCTCGGGCCTTCGGCGATCGGCGTGACCCGGCCTCGAAGCACCCCCGGGTTGAGCCTGAGGCCACAGGTTGACAGCCTGGGGCGGTCCGGGGTATAAAAACTAGCCTAACTATCGAATGTATCGAGGTTATCGAGATGTATGCAGTCGTCGAGATCAACGGAAAACAGTACCGCGCCGAGAAGGGCGCTACGCTCAGGGTCGATCGCTTTGATGCCGAGAAGGGTTCCTCGCTGTCTCTGGACAAGGTCCTCCTTCTCTCCGGCGACGAGGTCAAGATAGGTGTCCCCTATGTCTCGGGCGCGATGGTGAAGACCGTCGTGCAGGAGGAGATCAAGGGCGACAAGATCATCGTATTCAAGTACAAGCCCAAGAAGGATTACCGAAGGACCCGCGGCCACCGGCAGCGCTACACCTTGCTCAAGGTGGAAGAGATCCTGGGCTAGTCCGCCCATTCCTCGCCGGGGCTTGGGATTCGCGCGGGTGATACGGGCGAAGGTCGTCCTGGATTCGCGAGGCGGCGTTTTTCGCTTCGAGGCCGAGGGCCACGCTCTCTTCGCCCCGGCGGGAAGCGATATAGTGTGTTCGGCGTTTACGGTGCTCGCCAGGAGCGCCTATGAGGCCCTTTCGGCCATTCCCGGAGCGTCGGTCGACGCCGAGGCGAGTGGGCGAGGGCGCTTCGCCTTTCGCGTGCTCGAACTGACACCCGAGTCGGCCGAGCGCGCCGCGGGCATAGCGGATTTCCTGCTGCTCGGCCTGCGAGGCCTCGAGCGAGACTATCCCGGCTCGATCCGGCTGACTGTGGAACACTAGTGGAGGTGATGTTATGGCACATAAAGGCGTCAACGGCCGGGACTCCAATCCCCAGCATCTCGGCGTCAAGGCGTACGGCAACGAGGTCGTCACGGCCGGTTCGATCATCGTGCGGCAGCGCGGCACGCGGATCCATCCCGGTCTCAATGTCGGCATCGGCAAGGACGACACGCTCTTCGCCCTCATCGACGGCAGAGTTTTCTTCAAGGAATACCGCCGAAAGAAGATCGCTGGGGTCGAGCCTGTCGGCGAATAGCGAAGCGGGACTCATCCGGGGGGCCCCGAGCCCCACGGCTCACTTCATGACAGATCAGCTGGCCGCCCCGCGCCCGCCCAGGCGTGAGGGCGGTTTTGCATTTCCGGCGCCATCCGCCGCGCCGGGAGGCTCCACCATACGCACGAAGAGGCCGCAGTGATAAAGTTCGCTGATGAAGCTACGATTATTGTCTCTTCGGGCAAGGGCGGAGACGGATGCATCGCCTTCCGCAGGGAGAAGTACGTGCCCATGGGCGGCCCGGCGGGCGGAGACGGAGGCCGAGGCGGCGATGTCGTGTTCGAGGTTCGCCGCAACCTGCGCACCCTCGCCCAGCTTCGCTACCAGCAGACCTTCAAGGCCGAGAACGGCAGGCCGGGCATGGGAAAGAACATGCACGGCAAAGACGGCGAGGATGTCGTCGTCCTGGTTCCGCCGGGCTCGATCATCAAGGACGCCGAAACGCTCGAAGTGCTCAAGGATTTCGGCTCCGGAGGCGGCTCGGGCAAGGCGCGCGAAGAGGCGCAGGACGGAAGCCGCTGGACCTTCCTCACGGGAGGGAAGGGCGGCTGGGGCAATACGCACTTCAAGACCTCGGTCAACCAAGCTCCCAAGACATCCCAGCCGGGAAAGCCGGGAGCGACGCGGCGGCTGAAGATCGAGCTTCAGCTCATCGCCGACATCGGCTTCGTCGGCTTTCCCAACGCGGGGAAATCCTCGCTCCTCGACCACTTCACCAACGCCCGGCCCAAGATAGCCCCCTATCCCTTCACGACCAAGATACCCAATCTCGGCATGCTCAAGGTCCACGATCGCGACATCGTCCTGGCCGATATCCCCGGCATCATCGAAGGCGCTCACGAAGGCGCAGGACTCGGTATCCGCTTCCTTCGCCACATCGCCCGCACGAGCGCCTTGGCCTTTCTCGTGGACCTTTCGGACGACAATTGGCAAGAGGCGTTCGGCATACTGCGCGAAGAACTGGAAGCCTTCTCCTCCGATCTGGCCTCGCGGCGCCGGGTCCTCGTCGCGACCAAGCTCGATCTGAGCGAGGCCGCCGATCGCTTCGCCGAGTTCGAGGCGACCTTTCCCGAGGAAGAGGTCTTCGGTATTTCCGTGTTCTCCGGCCTGGGCATAGACGAACTAAAAGAGGCATTCTTCAATTTCGTCGAGGAGTCCGAAAGAGCGGCCCGCGAGCGCAGCGCGGACGAGGAAAACTACTTTGGATCTGCCGTCGAGGAAAACCCGGAGCCAGAGGAGGGAGTGTGAGACTCCTTCTTTTCGGCGGTTCCTTCAATCCCGTCCATATCGGACACCTCATCATGGCTCAGGAGGTGAAGGCTCAATTCGGCTACGATCTCGTGCTCTTCATCCCCTCTCTCCGTCCTCCACACAAGGCTTTCGTCGAAGACCCCGGTGCCGAACATCGCCTTGAGATGCTGCGCCGCGCGGTGGATGGCGACGCCGGAATGGGAATCGAGGACTGCGAGATCCGGCGCGGCGGCACATCCTACACCATCGATACCGTCCGCGACATCGCGACGAGATATCCGATCGAAGGAAAGCCGGGCCTGATCGTGGGCGACGATCTCATACCCGGATTCGCCACGTGGAAGGGCCCTGAGGTCATCGCGAGCGAGACGGATATCGTGTGCGCGCACCGGACATCCCCGGATCGACTCGAGCTGAAATTCCCTCACCGCTACGCCGACAATCCGCTTATCGCCGTCTCAAGTTCCCTGATCCGAGCGAGAGCCCACGCGGAACGGTCCTTCCGCCATTTTCTTCCCCGCTCCGTCTACGACTACATTCGCCTCGAGGGACTGTATGGCGTACGCTGAGCTGCTTTCGAGCCTGTATCCGCTGGTCGACGAGAAACTGTCGCCGTCCCGGGCCGCCCATTCCCGCGGCGTCGCCGATCTCGCCGCGGCGCTCTGCGCGCGTCAGGATCTCGACCCCGATCGGGGACGCCTGGCGGGACTGGCCCACGACCTGTGCAAGGAAATGCCGGTGGACGATCAGAGGAAGCTCGCGGCAGGCTATCCGGGCATTTCGCCAGGTTCTGCATTGATGGCCGAGAAGGTCCTTCACGGGCCTGCGGCCGCCGTCCTGCTCAGTCGCGACTACGGGGTGGACGACGACGACATCCTCGAGGCCATCGCGTTTCATACGGTGGGCAAGCCGACGATGAACGGGCTCTGCTTGATTCTCTACTGCGCCGACAAGCTCGATCCCGGCCGCAGGAACCGCGATTCCGCCTTCGTCGAGCGTTGCCTCGCTCTGCCTCCCATGGAGATGCTGCGCCTCGTCGTCTCGGCGTCGATAGCCTGGCTCGAGTCGACCGGCCATGCGATTGCCCCCGAGACCCGGCTTCTATATACTAGCCTGCAACAATCGGTACCTGGGCCATGAAAAGACTTTCGATAGACAAGAGCTCCATCCTGCTTTTCATCATCCTCGGCATTTTTGCCGGCGGCATGGTGCTGCTCGTTTACTCGCTCCGCAACAGCGCCGTGGAACGGGCGATGAAGACCGATCGGATCGTCAATATCGCGATCATCATCGATCACGGAGGCAAGCCTGCCTCGACGCAACTGTTCATGTTCTATCCGGCGAACAACAGAGGCGCGCTCCTCGACGTGCCCGGCGAGACCGGTCTCATCATCAAGTCGCTGAACAAAGTGGATCGCATCGATGTCCTCTACAATCGCAGTCATCCACGGCCCTACGTGCAGGAAATCGCCCGGCTCCTCGACACAGATATCCCCTACTGGATCATCCTCGACGAATCCCAACTCGTGCGGGTCACCGATCTTCTCGGCGGCTTGCAGCTTTTCCTCCCGTCGACGGTCGACCAGGCGGGTCCTCCATCCGTGCATCTTCCCTCGGGAGCGCTCGTCCTCGACGGCGACAAGACGGCGCAGTTCGCCTTCTATCGGGACCCGAACGACACGGAATCCGACGCCGCGGCCAGGAGACAGAAACTCATTCAGGCCTTGTTTCGGCGCCTAGGCGAAGACAGCGCCTGGCTCATCCGACCGGATGTCTTTCCCGTATTGCAAAGCGCGATTCGCAGCAATCTTTCGAGCGATTCGCTCCGCATGCTCATTCCCCAGCTAGCCAACCTCGACACCGACCGAATCGTGATGCAGCGAGTCACGGGATCGCCCAAAATGGTGGACGGAAAGCTTCTTTTATTCCCCCACTACGACGGCGAGCTCGTACGCGACATAGTCAAGCAGACGCTCAACGCGCTTGCCAATTCCACCAGCAACGCCTCGGAGCAGAGCATCTTCACGATCGAAGTCCTCAACGGGACGCCGGTCAATGGGCTTGCCAAGCGGGCCGCTGAGATATACCAAAGCTTCGGCTATGATGTCATTTCCGTCGGCAACGCGGATCGGGACGACTACGAGAAATCTTCAGTGCTGGCCCACTTGTCCAGCACCAACGATGTCAAGACCGTGGCGAACGTGATACGGTGCTCGAATGTCAGCGTCCAGCCCGCTTCGGCAAAAGATACCTCCGCGAGCGACGCTGATTTCACCATCATCTTGGGGAAGGATTTCAATGGAAGATACTGCACCCGCTAGCGAAGGCGCGGCCTATGCATTGGCTCGGATACTCGCGGAACACAGGGGCGGCGACGTGGTCGTGCTCGACCTCTCCGTTCAGGCTGGATGGACGGATTATTTCATCATAGCCACCGCGACGAGCGGAACGCATCTCCGCGGCCTCGCGCGCTTCGTGGACGACTCTGTCTCAACTTTGGGATTGTCTCGTCTCAACCGCCACGACACGGCTGACGACGACGAATGGATACTTGTCGATCTCGGCACGATCGTCGTGCATCTCATGACCGAGCGGGCCCGATCCTTTTACGAGCTCGAAAAACTATGGTTTCTTGCTCCCGCCGCGAAAATAGAGTCTCCCACGGGCGCGGGCGTGTAAGAGACCGCATATCCCGGAGCCGCTACGCTCCTTCATTGGTCGAAATCGTCGTAATCGACATCGTCGTCGTAATCGTAATCCTCTTCGTCTTCGTCGAATTCCTCGTCTTCGAAGTCATCGTCGTTCTCGTCCTCGTCGAAATCCTCGTCATCTTCGTCGAAATCCTCGTCAGCATCGTCGAATTCCTCATCCTCAAGATCCTCGAGGTCGTCTTCCTCTTCGAAGTCGTCGTCCTCGTAGTCCTCATAGCTGTCGTCGAAACGGACAAGCGGCAGCGGAGGCATACCCGCGGAATCGGATTCTGAGACGAGCATAAGCGCCAGCTCGGGAGCCTCGTTCGACGTGGTTTCGCCGTAGGTAGGGACCATAGCTCATTCCTCCCTGCAAGATGACGGCGCCTCGCAAAAAGGAGGCAACCGGCTGGTGGCCGACGGGTATCCGAGAAGACTCCCGCGCCAAGCGAAAATCTAAAAGAGTATCCGCTCGTCTGTCAACTAAGATCGTGAAATAAATGCGCTGAGCGGAGGGAATGCCCGATTCTCCCCGGAAAAGTGTGAACCCGCTTTCGGGGTTTGACAAGAGGCCTAAAATCTATATAATAACGCCCTCAATGGCGGCGAGCGTCAAGATCAGTGCCCCTTCGAAGATCAATCTCCATTTGAGGGTATATGAACGGCGCCCTGACGGTTTCCATGGAATACGGAGCCTCTTTCAGGCCGTTTCCCTGGCGGATACCATCGTCGTCCGATCTTTGAAAACCATAAATACTGTAGCGATAGAAGGCAGTTTCGATTGCCCCGCGCAGGATACCACGGTCTATAAGGCCATCACGGCCTTTCGGAATGCCTCCGGTATCGGAACCGGCCTCTCGGTCAAGGTGGAAAAGGTCGTCCCGGCCGGTGCGGGCCTCGGCGGCGGCTCCGGCGACGCGGCGGCGGTGCTGAGAGCGCTCGATGCCCTTTTTGATACCCGCTTCGACACGAAAGAGCTGGCGGCCATGGCTGCGACGGTGGGAAGCGATGTTCCGTTTTTCGTCGAAGGAGGATGCGCTCTTGTCAGCGGGCGGGGCGAACGAGTGGACCGTATGGTTTCCCGCGAGGATTTCGCCCTGGCGATCCACTTTCCCGGTTTTCCCATGGGCAGCGCGGAAGCCTATCGGCTTCTGGATCGAATGCGGCCGGAGGATTCCGGAGAGGCGGACCCTGCCGCGGAAGTCTTGAAGGCCGCCTACTATGAAGATCCGAAGCTCTGGCCCTTCGCGAATTCCTTCGAGCCTTTCGTGGCGGTCGATCATCCCGCCATCGCGGCCATTCGCTCGAAGATGAGCGAACTAGGTGCTTTCTTTTCGGCCATGAGCGGATCGGGGAGTTCCGTTTTCGGCGTATTCCCCACGGCTCGGGCCGCACGCCAGGCAGTGAAATCGCTGGAGAGCTTCGGAGGAAGTTCCTACCTCGCCTTTCCGCTTGCGCGCTTGCCCGCGCTCGATTAGAATCTTCCTGGAGAGCTTCCGTTTGTGGACAAGGAGAGTCGATGCCATGGAGATCACGGACATCCGCATCCGAAGGGTAACCACCGAAGGCAAGCTAAAGGCCTACGTTACCGTGACTTTCGATGATTGTTTCGTCGTCCACAATGTCAAGATCATCGAAGGCAAGAGTGGCGTGTTCATCGCCATGCCGAGCAGAAAGACACGAAACGGAGAGTATAAGGATATAGCCCATCCGATTCATCCGGATTTCCGCGCCCGCCTCCAGGATCGCATTCTGGAAGCTTTCGAGGCAACGCCTCTCTCGGACGCCACTGCATCGGATTTCGATTAGGAAGGTGGCGTTTTTCTCGCGATCCCTCTGGGACGTCGGCAAGCGGCTAAGCCTCCGGATTTTGGTTCCGGTATTCGCAGGTTCGAATCCTGCCGTCCCAATAGTTTCATGCAATTTCACGATCAAGGAGACTTCATAATGAATCATCCGGTTCTGAGCGCGGTCGCCCGCTCGACGACTACGAAGGGCGAGCTTCGCCAATTCCGCATGGCGGGTCGCATACCCGCCGTCATCTACGGCGGCGGCCAAGCGGCCGTGCATATTCTTCTCAACGAGCAAGAGTTCATCAAGGCGACGACCGGCATTTCCGAAAGTACGATCCTCGACATCGACGTCGGAGGCAAGAAGATGCAGGCCTTCGTGAAAGAGCACCAGCGGGACACTCTTTCCGGAAAGATCATCCACGTCGACCTCCTCGAAGTGGTCAGCGGCCGCAGTATCCACGCGAAGGTGCCCCTCCATCTCTTCGGTACGCCGGTGGGCGTCAAGGAAGGCGGCATCCTCGAGAATCCGGCGCACGAAGTCGAGGTGGAATGCGATCCTTCCCGCCTGCCCGAGAAAATCGAGGTCGACATCTCCGGCCTCCAGGCCAATCATTCCATTCACGTCAGGGACATCGCCGCCATCGAAGGCGTCAAGATTCTGACGAGTCCCGAGCTCGTCGTGGCGGTGGTCAAGTTCGCCAAGGCCGAAGTCGTGGAGACTCCCGCCGCGGCCGAGACGACCGTGGCTGCCGGAACGGCGGCTGCGCCCGGAGCCGCTCCGGCGGCGGCACCCGGTGCTCCGACCGACAAGAAGGAAGAGAAGAAATAGATATTCCAGGAATCCTGCGATGCGGCGAAGCCACTTTCGAAGCCGGCAGGTTTTGAAAGTGGAGTCAATTGCAAGACTCGGGTAGTTTTGCAATTGGCTTCGCGTTTGCCCTGGTTTCTTCAAAACCCTGTGCAAATGCCGCGATTTATGGTGGCTCTTTCAAAATGCGTCCGCATTCTGAAAGAGCTACGGTGGCTTCGCGTTTTCCGACATTCTGTGAGGACCGAGGCCATGGCGCTCAGACCCGCAAGGGGAGTCGTCGAAGCGAGGCTTTCCGCTTTTCTGGGAACTCTTGCTCTGGAGGCTCGCGAGGTCCTTATTGTCGCCTACTCGGGCGGGCCTGACTCCACGGCCCTCTTGGCTGCGGCTGCGGCTCTACGCCCGGACCGGCTGCTCGCGGTGCATGTCGACCACGGCCTGCGGCCGGCCGCGGAGCGGGATGCCGAGCGGAGGCTCGTCGTCGACCTTTGCGCCCGGCTGAAAGTCAGGTTGACGATCGCCCGTGTTCGGCCCGGCGCGGTCTCCGCGCTGGCGGCGCGAAGCCGTGGCGGAGTGGAGGCGGCCGCCCGGGCGTATCGCTATCGCGCCCTGAAAAAAATCATGGACCGGGAAACCTCCTCTCACGTACTTCTCGCGCATACCCGCGACGACCAGGTCGAGACCGCGCTCATGCGGCTCATGGGCGGTTCGGGAAGCGCGGGCCTGCGCGGCATGGCGGCCGTCAATCCCCCGTGGTACAGGCCTTTCCTCGGACTCGGCAAGAGCGAGCTCCTCGACTACAATCTCCGGCTAGGACTGCCGTATTCGATCGATTCGACTAACGCATCAGTCGACTACCTGCGCAACCGCGTGAGGCTCCTGCTCATGCCCTTCCTCGACCGCGATTTCCCGGGTTGGCGACGAGGCTTGAGCCACACGATCGAACGGGCGCTTCTCGATTCGCAGGCGATCACGGATGGCGCGCGGACGATAGCCTTCAGGCCTGTGGCTGAGGGGCTCCTCGCCGCGAAGGCCGACTCGTTCCTCGCGATGCCCGAATCCTGCAGGATCGCCTCCCTGTTGGAGGCCATCGGAGCTCTGACGGGCCGAAGCCGTCTCAGCCTGCGCATGGCCCGCGCAGCGCTCGCGGCTCTGGGCTCCGGGACGCGTAGGCGCTACCGAGGGGGCGGAATAGAGCTCTGCTGGCGGAACGGTATGGTGCTACTGCGCCGCGGCCTTGATTTTCCCGAGCGCGGCGGGTATTTTGTAGTCATCGACGGAGCATGCCGGGTCAGGGCGGGGCGCTGTGTCGTTGAGGCCGTTTGGACCTCGGGCAATGGACGAGGAATACGTTCCGACGCATTCAGTTTTCCGATAGTAGTACGTTCTCGCAGACCCGGCGATTCAATCGAATTTAACGGTGGGGGTAAGCACCTCGACGATCTGTTTTCCGAATGGGGATTGCAGGGCGATTCGCGCGCCGTAGTTCCCGTGGTCGAGGACCGCGACGGCATAGTCGCGGTCCTCGGTTCCAGGTTCGGAGCCAAGGATCGCTACCGTGAGCTTGCCAAGGCGAAAGCCCGGGCGGTGCCTCGACTCGCGGTCATCGTAAAAGGAGTCTGAGCCTCGTATGGATTTCGACGATCAAAACAAGCCTCCTCAGCGCAAGCAAGAAGGTCCGGCCCGAGGCAGCAAGGCGGCCCTCGCTCTTTTCCTTTCATTGGCGCTGCTTTTCTCGGCTCTCTTCGTCTTCAACGACAAGAATCCGGCCAAGGAAATCGATTACTCCGCCTTCCTGACCAACCTCGACCTCGGCAACGTGGATGCGGTCAAGATCATCGATCAGTTCGAGATACAAGGGACGCTGAAAGGAAAGACCGGGGCCGAGGCCCTCTTCAGGACCAATATTCCCTACCTCGATCTCAATCTCCTGCAGAAGCTCCGGGACAAGGGCGTCAAGATTTCGGGGTCGGTGAAGGGCACCAGCCCCTGGCAGGTACTGGCGGAATTCGCTCCCTGGCTTTTCGGCTTTTTCATCCTATGGCTCATGCTCCGGCAGGTGCAGGGCAACAATAAGGCCTTCACCTTCGGGAAGAGCAGAGCCAAGCGCTATATCGAGCCGCCCAAGAAAATCTCCTTTTCCGATGTCGCGGGCCAGAAGGAAGCGAAGTACGAACTGCTCGAGGTGGTCGACTATCTCAAGAATCCTCAAAAATTCGTGAAGATGGGCGCTCGCATTCCCAAAGGGGTTCTCCTCGTCGGCATGCCGGGCACGGGCAAAACCTTGCTCGCCAAGGCGGTCGCGGGCGAAGCCAATGTCCCCTTTTTCCATATGTCCGGGTCGGACTTCGTGGAAATGTTCGTGGGAGTGGGCGCGAGCCGCGTGCGGGATCTTTTCGAGCAAGGGCGCCGCAGCGCTCCCTGCATCATTTTCATCGACGAGCTGGATGCCGTGGGCCGCACCCGGGGAGCCGGCTACGGCGGCGGACACGACGAGCGCGAGCAGACCCTCAATCAGATGCTCGTCGAGATGGACGGCTTCGACACCAAAGACGGCGTCATAATCCTTGCTGCCACCAATCGCCCCGATGTCCTCGATCCCGCCCTTTTGAGGCCGGGTCGATTCGACCGGCAGGTCGTCGTGGCCATGCCCGATGTCAAGGAGCGCGAAGACATCCTCGCCATCCACATGCAAAAGATTCCCGTGGATCCGGACGTGGATGTCAAGCGCCTGGCGCGCGCCACCCCGGGCACCTCGGGGGCGGATCTCGCCAACCTCGTCAACGAGGCGGCTCTCTGGGCCATCCGCAAGGATCGAAGCATCGTCGAGATGGGTGACTTCGAGGAGGCCCGCGACAAGATCCTCATGGGTGTCGCGAGGACCAGCCTGGTGATCACCGACGAGGAAAAACGCGCCACCGCCGTACACGAGGCCGGGCACGCCCTCATCCACTACCATCTCGCCCATTCCGACCCCCTGCACAAGGTCACCGTCGTGCCGCGGGGACGGGCCCTCGGCCTTACGCTTTCCCTGCCCGAAAAGGACGTGTATTCGCGTTCCCGCGCTTGGCTCGAAGACCGCATTTGCGTCATGTACGGAGGCTTCGCGGCCGAGAAGATCATCTACGGAGAGACGACGACTGGTACTGCGCAGGACATCAGGCAAGCCACCGACTTCGCGCGCAAGATGGTCTGCGAATGGGGCATGGCCGAGGAGATGGGACCGGTGGCCTTCGGCCAGGAGGACGAGCCCATTTTCATCGGCAAGGAGATCGCCCAGCACAAGGATTATTCCGAGGATACCGCGCGCAAGATCGACGCCGCCGTCAAACGCATTCTCGAGGGCGCGCTCTCCAGGGTTATCGGTCTGTTGACCGAGCACCGCGATCAGCTCGAGCGGCTCGCTGACGAACTGGTCGCCAAGGAAACTCTCGAGGACTCCGATGTCCGGAGCCTTCTCGGTTTCCCTCTTCGCGAGGCGCAGGCCTAGCGGCGATGGTTGCAGCTTCTCGGAGCCGAAATGGGACCGCGGCAGTTCTGTCAGCGGTCTTGTTATTCGGCGCGGGAGCCGGGGTCTCGGGCGCGATCGCCCAAACTTCAGTCGGCACGGGCGATGCCGCCATCGCCCATGCGTATTTCGACGAGGCCCGGCAGAGGGCTGATGAGGGGGATTGGTCCGGTGCCTCTCCGCTTCTCGCCGCCGCCGAGGAAATCGATGCGGGCGATTCCGACGTGCGGTATCTTTCGGCCTTGGCCTCCATCCAGAACGGCAGTTACATAGGGAAAAGCCTCGGCGAACTGGATGCCGCCCTCGCCGCCGATCGCTTCACGTATTATCATCGCGACGACGCGGTTTCCTTGAGATGCGAGCTCTTGATCCGCAGTGGACGTTACGCCGAAGCCCTGACCGTGCTGCGAGATCTCCCCGTCGACGCCGATACGCTCTGGATGCGCTGCAGGGCCTTCGAGGGCCGGGGCGACACCAGCTCGTTCGATGCGGAACTCCGCACCGCCCTCAGACTCTACCCCGACGATCCGCGCTTCCCGCGCGTCTTCCTCGAAAGCCTGGACGACTCGAGCCGATCGGCTCCGCGCAGCGCCGAGGAGGCCGCGCTGGGCGAGACGATTCTCGCCCGCCTCCAACGCTACACGACGCTCGACCCGGAGCTTCCCGTGCTCGCCGCTCCCATAATGCCGGACCAGAGGGAGCGGCGCGACGCGGTGCTCGCATACAGATCGGCGGGAGGGTCCAGCGCCCGGGCGTCGCTACTCGCCCTCGACTACGGCCTCGTCGATCAAAAGACGGCCAGCGACGAACTGTTTTCCGGTCGCTATCCCCTGAAGCTCGCCGACATCGAGGCCGCTCTCGCCTTGGCTCGCAGCGGCGCCGATCGGGATATCGTGTCCGCCGGCCTCGATGCCTACACCGGCCCCCTCGTGATCAGAAAGGGTGGAGGCGTCACGGAAACCGCCGAGCTCAAGGCGGGGCGAGCCGTTTCATGGTCGAGGAGCTACGACGACGAGCGCGGCCACATATCGTACGAACTCGAACTGGCCGACGAAGAGCCTGCCCGTCTCGTCGTATCCATCCCGGGCACCGAAATCCGAGTCACCTATTCGAAGTATCCGTATTGCTCGAACCTCGCCTTCTCCGAGGGCGGCGCGACCACCGACTATCGCTTCGATCCCGACAACTTTTTTTTCGCCCCCGTAAAAATGCGCAGCGTGCTCGGTTCGGGGGCGGGCGAGCGCTTCGTGCCCACCTACAGCGACGCGCCGCTGCCGACCGAGCGTGCCTGCGCCGCCGCCGCCCTGGAGATCAGCGTCAGCTCCGGCGACAGCCGCCGGGTCACGACACTCGATCGGGGGATTCCGCTCGAGCGGGTGACCTGGAAGAGCGGCCGCCTGTACGCGGTCTTGTCGTACAAACGAGGACAACCGCAGATCGAACGCGTCGACGCCGACGGCGACGGAAGATTCGAGACGGAGCGCGTCTACGCGACGGGCGAAGACGGCAAGGCGAGGGTGGAATGGATCTTGATCGACACGAAGGGGACCGGCATTTTCGATTACCGCGAGCAGACAGTCTTCCCCTTTCGCAAGGAATGGGACTTCGACCACAACGGCAGCGTGGATGCCGTCCAGTTCCAGCGAAAAGACGGGTCGATCGTCCGCGAATTTTCGACTCACATGGACGGCACGTTCGACGAGACAATGACCATCAGAGCCGGTAAGATCGTATCGTTCACGAAGAATGGCCATGCCGTGAAATTGATCCCCGACGCCGCCTCGTCGGTGACGTGGATAGGCTCAAAGCCCTTCGATTTAGGAAGTAACGTTCCGGTTGACGAAGGTGTTTACCCGATGAGGAATATACGCGTGCGAATCGTCCATGTAGCTTCCCAAGTGTTCGCGGAGATCGTACCTTGAAAAAATCCATGCTTCTTTCCTTGACGGCCTCGGCCTTTGTAGTCCTCAGCGCCTGCGCGAGCAGCCCCAAGCCGATGGCCACACCCGCGCCTTCGTACGCGACGCTCAAGATGGAAGAGCTGACGGCTCTGGAAAAACAGGATCCCGCTCGAGCCTTGGAAGCCTGCGCCGCCATCCTCGATTCACCCTCGCCCGACGACAGTGGTCCGCAGGCTCCGTCTTCCAAGGACATTCGCGCTCTCGCCACGAGCGCCGAAGCCGCCGTCTACGCGAGTTATAACGCCTCCGTCGCTTCCGGCGATTGGAACGGCGCCATGGCGAGTTTCGCGAGCCTGCGGGCCATAGCCGGCGAGCCAAAGCTTTCGGCCCTGATGGCTCCCGCCGCCGCCGCGGAAGCGGGCCGGGGGAGCCTTCGCTACGCGGAACTCGAAGCGAAGGAGGCCGAGGCCGTCTTCGGCAAAGGCTTGACCGCTCCCGCCCTGGCTCTCTACATCGACTCCCTGGATGCGGGCCGGGCCAAGGATCCCTCGCTCGGTACGGAAGAGATCAGCCGTTGGACGGCCAGGGCGCTATCGGCCCGCGACCGTTCCAGCCTGGCTATTCTCGCCGCCCTCGAACAGGCTCACGGTATTCCGCCCGCCAAGGGCGTTGCCGACTTCCTGGCATCCAAGGACAGCATCGCCGCCATGCGCAAAGGCGTAGTGACCATCGACATCGATCGCGGCATCAAGATCGTGCAGGGCTACGGCGTTCCGGACAGGGTCCTGGGCTCGGGTTTCTATATCGACAAGGGCGGCTACCTCATCACCAACTACCATGTCATTTCCAGCGAAGTCGACCCCAAGTACCGGGGCTTCTCGCGCATGACCGTCCGCCCTCCCGACGCGCCGGAGGTGCGGCTGCCCGCCAAGGTGATCGGATGGGACCGGCTGCTCGACCTGGCCCTTGTCAAGGTCAGTACCACTCCTGAATATGTCTTTTCTTTGGCAAGAAATACCGCGCTCAGCCCCGGAGAGAATATCCTGACCATCGGCTCCCCGGCGGGCCTGGAAAATACCGTTACCTCCGGCATCGTGAGCGCCGTCGGAAGGCACCTCCTCGCGATCGGCGATGTCTTCCAGCTCGATGCCGCCCTCAATCCCGGCAACTCGGGCGGACCGGTCATCGACAACGAAGGCAAGGTGGAAGGCGTCGCCTTCGCCGGGCTTCCCCAATTCCAGGGGCTCAATTTCGCCATTCCCTCCGCATGGCTTTTGCGCATTCTTCCCGCCCTCTTTCGCGGCGGGGAGGTCAAACAAGCTTGGCTCGGCCTGGCCCTCGCCGAGGATCGGTCTCCTTCGGCCGAAAGCAAGGGCGATCGCCTGGAAGTCACCTATCGGCACCCCACGATGGCACCGGGGATCGAGCAGGGAGATTTCCTCGACTCCATCGACGGGAACAAACTCGACAAGCTCACCGAGGCGCAGGCCCTTCTTCTGTCTCTGGCGCCCAAGAGCCTCGCGCTCGTCACCATCGACGGGCCGAAGGGTTCGCGCAGCTTGATCCTTTTTCTCGGCGAACGTCCCTACGCGCCGATAGAATCCGCAATCACCATGGATCGCAAAGATAAGCTTTTCCCCGTGCTCTACGGCATGACGGTATCGCGGCTGCCCGGGGGCATGTTCGGTCCGGCCGCGTACACCATCACGAAGATATGGCCGGGAAGCATCGCCGACGAATCGGGGCTTTCCGTCAACGATCCTTTCGATCTGCGCAATTTCTACGTCGACGATTCGCTGCGCGCGGTCTTCATACAAATCCAAGTGAAGAAACGAAAGGCAGGTTTTCTCGAGAGCATCATTCAACTGGCCGCCACCATGGACGATCCATCGTTCATCTAGGCGCGCGACTGGAGGGGATACTGCCGCCGAGAGACGTCTCGGCCTTGCAATTTGGCTTTCGGGGCATATAGTGGGCTTACGGGAGCAAAAATAAAATGAGTTCCGATTCCCATCCTGCGATACTCCATCTCCTTCCGACGCTGTCGATTGATCGCGCGGCGGAATTCAAGGCCCAGCTCGTTGAAGCGTTTTCCGCTTCCGACGACGTGATTCTCGATTTTTCCTCGGTGGAGGAAATCGATCTGGCCTGTCTCCAGCTCGTGTATGCGGCTCGCTCGACCGCAGGGTCGGCCGGGAAGCGCCTCGCTTTCTCCGGAATGCCTTCCCCTCATGTAATGGCCCGCCTTTCCGCCGCCGGTTTTCTGCGCGCCGTCGATCCCAATGAAGATGGAGCTTCGCTCGAAAGTGCTCTTATCGATATGTGATGGCCGAGGAGCGCTGTGATGATAGATAAGTTCAAGACCTCCTTCCGCGAAGAATCCAGGGAACTCCTTGCCCAACTTGAGGAAACGCTTCTCGAGCTGGAATCCGATCCCGGCAACCCCGAGCTGATCAACGCGGCCTTTCGCGCGATTCACACCGTCAAAGGCTCCTCCTCCATGTTCGGCTACGAGGCTATCGGCCACTTCACGCACGACATCGAAACCATACTGGATCGGTGCAGGAACGGCGGCCTCGCGGTCACCAAAGACTTCATCGGCATGGCGCTCGCCGCGCGGGATCACATTCTCGCTCTGCTCGAGCACGATGAGGAGCCCCCCGCGGATATCGCGCGGGAGGGCGGCATCCTCCTGTCGCGTCTGCGCGAGTTCGCGGGCATGCCGGAGGAGACCGCACCGGTGGCGGAGCGCGCCCATCCGCCGGAGGGGCGTTCCCGCGAAACGGCCGCGGGGGACTCCTCAGCCGATTCGTCCGCGGAGATGCGGACCTTCCGCATCCAATTCAAGCCCGATCCGGATATTTTCAAAAACGGCACGAAGGTGCTCAATCTCATCGCGGAATTAGCCGGGCTCGGGCTCGCCGACGTATTTCCGCATGTCGAGACCATACCGCCGCTCGAAGCGGCCGATCCCGAGCGCTGCTATTGCCGCTGGGACGTGATGCTCACGACCGGGCACGACATCAACGCCATCCGCGACGTGTTCATCTTCGTCGAGGACCAGTGCGAACTCAAGATCGAGGAACTTCCGCCCACGGGTGTGGCCGAAGCGGGCGCCTCGGCGCACCGGCTCGGCGAAATATTGCTCGAGCGCGGGGAATTGTCGCCGGCTGACCTGTCCGAAGCGCTGCGCTCCCAGAAGCGTCTTGGCGAAGTGCTGATCGAGAAGCATATCCTCTCCAAACCGCAGGTCGCGTCGGCGCTCGTCGAGCAGGAGCACATCAAGAAGACCCAGGTGCCCGGCGATCAGGGGCTCGGCTCCGTACGCGTCGCCAGCGACAAGCTCGACGCGCTCGTCGACCTCGTCGGCGAGCTCGTGACGCTCCAGGCGCGACTGACTCAAACTTCGCTGGACATCAAGGACACGTCTTTAGGCTCCATCGCCGAACAATTCGAGCGACTCATAGCCCAGCTGCGTGACAACACCATGGTCATGAGGATGCTTCCCATAGGCAGCACCTTCAACAAGTTCCGGAGACTCGTACGAGACCTTTCGATCGAACTGGGGAAGGAGGCGGAACTCGTCACGGAAGGCGCGGAGACGGAGCTCGACAAGACGGTCATCGAACGGTTGGGCGACCCCCTCGTCCACATCATCCGAAATTCCATAGACCACGGCATCGAGGCTCCCGAGACGCGCGAACGTGAGGGCAAGCCGCGGCGCGGCAGCATAAAGCTCGCGGCATCCCATTCGGGCGCCTACGTGCTCATCCAGGTCTCGGACGACGGCAGAGGGCTCGACCGCGACGCCATTCGCAACAAAGGCATCGAGCGGGGCCTCCTTGCTCCGTCCCAGGAGCTCCCCGAGCAGGAATTGTACCAGCTCATCTTCGCGCCCGGCTTTTCGACGGCGAAAGCCGTCACCACCGTATCGGGCCGCGGGGTGGGAATGGACGTCGTCAAGCGAGAGATAGATACCCTGGGCGGTTCGGTGCATCTCTCGACCCGGCCCGGGAAGGGCATGACCGTCACGCTCAAGATCCCCCTTACCTTGGCGATCATCGAGGGACTGCTCGTCAGAATAGCGAAAGAATTCTATGTCGTCCCCCTGTCCTCGGTGGACGGTTGCATAGAGGTCAGTCGGAAAGAACTTGTCGCAAACGGCGAGCGGCGCATCATCAGCTATAGGGAGGAACTCGTTCCCTACGTCCCGCTTCGGGAGACCTTCGAATCGGGCGGGGAAGAGCCAGAGATCGAGCAGATGGTCATCGCCTCGGGGCAGGATTCGCGCGTCGGTTTCGTGGTGGATCAGGTAGTCGGCGACTATCAGACGGTCATCAAGCCGCTCGGTCGGATGTATAAGGATATCGACGGCATCTCAGGTGCCACGATTCTCGGTGACGGCACCGTGGCCCTCATCCTCGATGTCAATCGGCTCGCGGCCAGCGCAAGGCGTGACGGCGCCGCCGTGCGCGCCGCGGAGGGAGCCTAGATCATGACCGCCGCCGATCGGGGCGCCGGCGCTTTCATACCCGGAACCGCCGTCCTCTCGGACAACGATTTTCGCAAGCTGGCTCAGTACATCGAGGGCGAACTCGGCATCCGCATGCCCGAGAGCAAGCGCGTCATGCTGGAG
>JAJXZP010000254.1 GCA_021779995.1 bacterium
CGCGGGCCGCGAGGCGCGCGCCGCGGCGCTGCGCGAGGCCTACGCCGAGTTCTACAAGGACGAGAGCTTCGTGCGGGTGCTGCCCGAGGGCTTTTTCGCGACGAACAAGGACGTGCGCCTGTCCAACTACTGCGACATTTCCCTGCACATGGCGCACGATGGACGCACCGCCGTCGTCGTGTCCGCCATAGACAACATGGTCAAGGGCGCGGCCGGCCAGGCCGTGCAGAATATGAATATCGCGCTCGGCCTGGACGAGCGCGCCGGAATCTCGATGCTGCCCCCGGCCTTCTAGGCCCGGCCCTGATGACAGCCTGGAAGCGTCGAGCGGAGAGGAGCATAGCATGAAGAACGTACGGGGCGGCGTGACCGCTCCCCGCGGATTCGTGGCCGCGGGGGTCCACTGCGGCGTGAGGAAGGGCAAGGAGAAGAAGGACCTCGCCCTGGTCCTGTCGGAGCGTCCCTGCGCGGCCGCGGCGGTATACACCACCAACCGCGTCATCGGGCAGCCCTGCATCGTGACCAAGGAGCATCTGGCGGACGGGGTGGCGCGGGCCGTCATCGTCAATTCGGGGAACGCCAACACCTGCACGGGGCCGCAGGGCCTGGCCGACGCGCGCCGCATGGCCGAGCTCGTCGCCGAGCGCCTGCCCGTCAAGGCCGAGGATGTCGTGGTGGCCTCGACCGGCGTCATCGGCGTGCCGCTGGACATGGCCGCCATCGAGTCGGGCATGGACGAGCTGGTGGCCGGCCTCTCCAAGACGGGCAATATCGACGCCCGCGAGGCGATCATGACCACCGACACGATGAAGAAGGAGCTCGCCGTCGCCTTCGAGCTGGAGGGGAAGACGATCACGATCGGCGCGATGGCCAAGGGCTCGGGCATGATCCACCCGAACATGGCCACCATGCTCGGCTTCATCACGACCGACTGTGCCATCGAGACGGGCCTTCTCCGGGAAGCCCTCGCCTCCTGCGTCAACAAGACCTTCAACCGCGTGAGCGTCGACGGCGACACGAGCACGAACGACATGGTGGTGGTGCTGGCCAACGGCATGGCGGAGAACGCGGGCATCGCGGAGCGGGGCGCCGGCTACCGCGCCTTCTGCGAGGCCCTCGACTACGTCGGCACCCAGCTCGCGCGGCTCATCGCGCGCGACGGCGAGGGCGCCTCGAAGCTCGTCGAGTGCACGGTCTCGGGCGCGGCGGATGAGGACGAGGCCGTGGCCTTCGCCAAGGCCGTGATCGGCTCGAGCCTCGTCAAGACCGCGATGTTCGGCTCGGACGCGAACTGGGGCCGCGTGCTCTGCGCCCTCGGCTACACGCCCGGCACGCTCGATCCCGACAGGATCGACCTCGCCTTCGAGAGTCCGCGGGGCTACATCGAGGTCTGCAAGGCGGGCGCGCCCCTGAGCTTCAGCGAGGAGAAGGCCAAGAAGGTGCTCGGGGACCAGGAGATCTCGATCCTGGTCGACCTGGGCCTGGGGTCGGCCCAGGCCACCGCCTGGGGCTGCGACCTCAGCTACGAGTACGTCCGCATCAACGGGGACTACAGGACCTAGGGGAGGGGAATATGACTGTTCCGGACAACGTGCGCGCGGATATCCTCGCGCAGGCCCTTCCCTACATGCGCCGCTTCGCCGGCAAGACCCTGGTGGTGAAGTACGGCGGCGCGGCGATGACCAACGAGGGCGTGAAGGTCACCGTGGTCCAGGACCTCGTGGCCCTGAGCTGCGTGGGCATCAGGATCGTGCTCGTCCACGGCGGAGGCCCGGAGATCGACTCGATGCTGCGCCGGCTCGGCAAGGAGCCGGTCTTCGTGCAGGGTCTCCGGTACACCGACGAGGAGACGATGGACGTCGTGCAGATGGTCCTGGCGGGCAAGGTCAACAAGGACATCGTCGCCCTGATCCAGCGGCAGGGCGGCCGGGCCCTGGGGCTCTGCGGGGCCGACGGCGGCCTCATCGCCGCGAGGCGGCGCAGCAAGGGCGGGGTGGACCTCGGGCTGGTGGGCGAGATCGAGTCGATCGACCGCGGCGTGCTGGACGCCGCCCTCGCCGGCGGCTACATCCCGGTGGTCGCGACGGTGGGCCTGGGCGGGGCGGACGACGAGCGGCTGTACAACATCAACGCCGACACGGCGGCGGCCGACATAGCCGTGGCCCTGGGCGCGGAGAAGCTCGTGCTGCTCACCGACGTGCCGGGCGTGCTGCGCGACCCGGAGGACGCGAGCACGCTCGTCTCGGCCCTGCCGCGCACCCTCATCGAAGAGTACCTCGAGGCGGGCATCGTCTCGAAGGGCATGATTCCGAAAATCGAATGCTGCGCCCGCGCGGTCGACGGGGGCGTGGGCCGGGCTCACATAGTGGACGGGCGCTCGCCGCATGCCCTGCTGCTCGAGCTTTTCACCGATCGCGGCGTGGGGACGATGATTCTATGAGCGACTTTTTCATGGACACGTACAAGCGCACCGGCCTGGTCTTCGTCCGGGGCTCCGGGGCGAGGCTCTGGGACGAGCGGGGCGGGGAATATGTCGATTTCACCGCGGGCATCGGCGTCAATTCCCTGGGGCACGCCCACCCGGCCCTGGTGGCGGCCATCACCGCCCAGGCGGGCCGGCTCATCCACATCTCGAACTACTACCAGAGCCGCGAGGCCCTCTCCCTCGCCGAAAAGCTCTGCACGGCCACCGGCTTCGACCGCGTCTTCCTCTGCAACTCGGGGGCCGAGGCGAACGAGGGCGCGATCAAGATCGCCCGCAAGTGGGGCGCCTCGAAGAGCCCGAGCCGCACGACGATCGTCACCCTCGAGGGTTCCTTCCACGGCCGCACCATCGCGACCTTGGCCGCGACCGGACAGCCCAAGTTCCACGTCAACTTCGGCCCCTTCCCCGCGGGCTTCTCCTACGTCAAGGCGAACGACAAAGCCGCCTTGGCCAAGGCCCTGGGGAGCGAGGTCTGCGCCCTCATGCTCGAGCCCATCCAGGGCGAGGGCGGCGTCGTGCCCCTCGACGAGGGCTACCTGCGCGAGGCCGCCAGGCTCTGCGCCGAGCGCGACATCCTGCTTATCGCCGACGAGGTGCAGTGCGGCGTGGGCCGGACCGGCGCCCTCCTCACCTCGGCCCAGATGGGGGTCAAGGCCGACGTCGTGCCCCTGGCCAAGGGCCTGGGCGGCGGCGTGCCCATAGGCGCGGTGCTGGCCCGCGGCTCGGCCGCCGAGGTCCTGGGCCGGGGCGACCACGGCTCCACCTTCGGCGGCAACCCTCTCGCCGCGGCCGCGGCCGTGGCGGTGCTCGACGCCCTGGCCGCGCCGGGCTTCCTCGACTCGGTGGCGGCCAAGGGAGCGCGCCTCATGGGCGCCGTGCGCTCCTGGAAGCATCCGATCGTCAAGGAGGTGCGGGGCAAGGGGCTCATGATCGGGATCGCGGTCAACGTCAAGCCCGACAGGATCAAGGAGCTCTGCCTCGAGCGCGGTCTCCTCGTGCTGACCGCGGGCGAGGACGCCGTGCGGCTCCTTCCGCCCCTCGTCATTCCGGACTCGGACATCGACGCGGGTCTCGGGCTCATGCGCGAGGCCTTCGACGCGGTCCTGGCCGAGAGCCGGGCGTCCTAGTGCCCTGACGCGGGAAAGGCGGCCGGCCAGGGCTTCTTCGTCCTGAACGGCCGCCCCTCGGCCGCCCCGGACTGCGCGGCTCCGGTCGGCACGGCCCCCGGCCGGCGCAACCCCCGGCCGGCTCGGGCGAGGGGATTTTACAGACGCGCTTTTCCCGATATAGTGGCGGCGTCCCGGCATAAAATGTCACGGAGGTCGCCATGAGAAAAGTCTCGATCTCGCTCCTCGTCGTCTCGCTCGCCCTGGCGGGCTTCCTCGCCTCCTGCGCGAGCTCCGCCCCTTCGGCGGCCGCCGCCCCGGCGAAAGTCCGCAAAGAGCGCACGGTAATCGTGCCCGTGCCGGTTCTCGTAAAGGAAACTTCCTACTATTCGGACGGCCAGCTCGACCAATATATCGTCTACACGTACGATCCGTCGAAGAAGCTTCTCCTCGAGAAGGATACCTACGACCCCTCCCAGGCCGCGCCCATGGAGCGCGTGGTCTCGGAATGGAAGAACGGGCAGCTCGCCGCGGATGTCTTCTACGATCGCGATGGCAAGGTGAAGTTCCGTCACGACTACGGCTACGACGCCGCCGGGCGCCTCGCCTCCGACACGGTGACCGACGGCAAGGGGCGGCCGAGCTCCTCTTCGACGTACACGTACGATGCCGCCGGCGACAAGATCGAATGGCGGGTCTTCGACGCGGCGGGAATCCTCGACGCCGTGACCAGTTACGCCTACGGCGCGCCGGGCCCCGACGGCGCGGCCCTGCCCGTTCTCGTCACCATGAAGGATCCGGGCGGGGCGGTCACGGGCACGATCAAGCTCGCCTACGGCCCCGACGGCAAGCTTCAGCGCCGCGACTACCTGAACCCCGACGGCTCGCTGCGCAAGTCCGAGCTCTACGCCTACCAGCCGGCCGCTCCCTACGGCCCCGTCTCGATGGAACTGCTCCGCGCGGACGGCTCCATCTCCGAGAAGACGACGTACCAGAGCGGCGATCTCGGGCAGATTCTCGAGGCCACCGACTCAGACGGCTCCGGCGCCATCCGCGGAGTCACGAAGTACGAGTACATCGTCCGCGACGACACGCACACGAACGTCTACTACGAATAGATCAGGAGCATCGTCATGAAGCGTCTCGTTCCTCTTCTCGCGCTCTTGCTCATCGGGTCGACCCTCGTCTTCGCCGACGAGACCACCGAAGTCTACAAGCGGCTCTTCCTGCAGGCGCAGAACCTGAGCCAGAAATACGCCGAGGCGCTCAACCTCGTGCAGCTCCAGGACCCGAGCGTGGCGCCGGTGCTCTCCGATGCGCTCACCCAGCTTTTGAGGACGCAGGAGAACTACGGCCGGCCTTCGGACAAGGCGCTGTACGCCAGCACCGTGCGCGTGGTGGCCCAGGCCCTGGGCGACTACAAGTACCTCGACGCGGCCCCCGCGCTCTGGGATTCGGTGCAGCAGATAGCCGATCCCCTGGTCAAGGCGGACGCGCTCATCGCCCTGGGCAAGATGCACGCGACGGACTACGCCGAGCGCATCGCGCTGCTCCTCAGGGACCTCGACTTCAAGCCGACGCAGGACCCGGACTACGGCGAGAAGGTGGCCTACGGGGCGATCTTCGCGCTGGAGAAGCTCCGGGACATCAGGGGCTTCTCGCCCGTCTTCTTCGCCTCGGTCGGCTGGTACTCGCAGCGCGTCCGGCAGGAGGCGGCCCAGGCCCTGCCCAACATCGTCGACGATCCGACCGACCCCATCATGTCGATAATCCAGACCGAGTCCTCCGATCGCAAGGTCCTGGCGCTCAGGGCCGAGCTCAATTCCAACGCCCCGAACGACCGCAAGATCCAGGCCTCGACCTACGCCCTCTCCATCGGGCAGAAGATGGCCCCGACCGATCCGGCCGACGCCCGCCAGCTCGCCAATCTGCGCAAGCTGGCGCTCAACGCCCTCATCGTCTTCAAGGCCAAGAATCCCGATGCCGTCCCCTACTGCGTCTATTCCTACAAAAACGGCTATGATTCCGAGGAGCGGCTCCTCGCCCTGGCCGCCCTGGGCGCCAACGGCACCGACCCCGCGGCCGCGGCCCTCAGCGACATCATCCTGAGGCTCGATTCCGACCAGCAGGCAGGCATCACCGGCGATACGCGCGACCGGATGGCCAAGGCCGCGATCGAGAACGCGGGCCTGACCGGGAACAAGCTGCTCAAGCCCGCCCTCATCACCGTGGCCGCGGACAACAATTGGTCCGACGGGATCATCCTGGCCGCCCAGAAGGCCCTGAAAGCCCTGCCGTGAAGCCGCGATACGCTGAGCGCCGCGCCCGGGTCTCCGGATGGCTCAAGAGCGAGGGCATCGCGGCCGCCCTCTTCGAGGACGCCGAAGGCCGCCGCGATCCCGCGATCCGCTATCTCTGCGGCCAACCGGGCGACGCCCTCCTCGTGATAGCGGCCTCCGGCGAGTCGAGGCTCGTGGCCTGGGACGTGAACATGGCGGCCGCGATGGCCGAGATAGAAGGCGTCCGCGCCTTCGGCGACTTCGAGCGAGTCCCTGAGCGGGCGCTCGCGGCCATGCTCGCCGAGCTCGGCGTGCCGGCCGGGTCGAAGGTGGAGCTGCCGTCGAGCTTCGCCTACACGCGCTACGTGCGCTTCGTGGGAGTCCTGGACGGCTACGACCTTCAGTGCAGGGAGGAGGGGATCGACGCGTGCGTCTCGTCGCTGCGCTTGATCAAGGACGCCGAGGAGCTGGCCCTGTACCGCAGGGCCGCGGCCCTCACCGACGAGCTCGTGGAGAGGCTCGAGGCGGCGGTCCGCTCCGGCGAGGCGAAGACCGAACTCGACGTCGCCCTCCTCATAGAGCGCGAGAGCCGCGCCTCGGGCTGCGAGGGCACCGGCTTCGAGACTCTGGCCGCCGGGCCCTCGCGGAGCTTCGGCATCCACGCCTTTCCGCCCTTCGGCTCCGGCCCCTTCGCCGCCGAGGGCATGAGCATCCTGGACTTCGGGCTCAAGCTAGAGGGCTACACCACCGACGTCACCATGACCTTCCTGCGCGGGCAGCTGGGCGCGGAGCGCGAGCGCATGGTCTCGCTCGTGCTCGAGGCGCGCGAGGCGGCCCTGGCCATGATCGCCCCGGGCGTGAAGACGCGCGAGGTCGCGCGCAAGGTGGACGAGGTCTTCGCCCGGGCCGGGCTCGCGATGCCGCACGCCCTGGGACACGGGGTCGGCCTGGAGGCGCACGAGGCTCCGGCCATCCGCAGCCGCGCGGACAACGAGGACGTTTTCGCCGTCGGCCAGGTCGTCGCCCTCGAACCGGGGCTGTACCATCCGGAGCTGGGCGGGGTGCGCTACGAGGACGATCTCATCATCACCGCGGGCGGCTGCGAGATCCTGACGCACTCGCGCATCGTGCGCCTGTAGCGGCCCTGCGGCGGCACGGCCGCGCCGCGATCTGAAACCGACCTGGCCCTTCGCGGCCGCGCCAGTGCCACGCCAGTGCCGCGCCAGTGCCACGCCAGTGCCACGCCAGTGCCACGCCGCGCCGGTGCCGCCGTCCGAGCGCGGCTACCGTCCCAGCGCAGCCGCCGTCCGAGTTCGGCTACCGTCTGAGCGCGGCCTACACTTCGATCCTACCCAGCCTCCAGCCGAGGCTCCTGCCCGAGAGAAAGGGCACGGCCCCGTCGAGCTCCTCCGGCACCGTCCAGGGGCCGCGGATGAGTTCGAGGGAGCCGCGCGGCGGGGCCAGGCCGTAGAAGGCCGCACCGGTCCGAGCGACGAAGCTCTCGAGCGCGCCGAGGCGTCCCTCGGCCTCGAAGAAGCCGGCCAGGGCGGGAATGGCGCTCGGCGAGGTGTAGATCCCCGCCGGCGCGCGGCGTGCGGCCTTCGCCGACCGCGGGTGCGGCGCCGAGTCCGAGCCGAAAAACAGCCGCGGCTCCCCGCGCAACACTGCCTCGCGCAGCGCGTCAGCGTGCCGTCGCGCCTTGAGGACGGGCCTGCAGAAGAGCTGGGGGTCGAGTTCGCCTCCCAGGAGGTCCTCGAGCGTGCACAAAAGGTGATGGGCGGTGGCCGTGGCCCCGACTCGCCGCGGGGCGCGGCGCAGAAACTCCAGGCTCTCGACCGTCGAGATGTGCTCCATGACGATGCGGAGTCGGGGGTGCCGCCCGAGCATGCCCTCGATGACGGGCAGGAACCGGGCTTCCCGGTCGAGGGCCGGCGCCTCGGGCGACTCGCCGTGGATGCACAGGACGATTCCGGCCTCCTGCATCGCGTCCAAGGCCTCCTCGGCCGACTCCGGATCGACTATGCCGTCTTCGCTGCCGGTCGTGGCGCCGGCGGGATAGTACTTGCCCGCGACGGCCCCTGCCTGGGCGCAGGCGAGGACCGCCGAGCGGCTCATGCCGCCCAGCAGCTTGAAGCTCATGAGCGGCTCGAAGCTCCCGCCCGAGGCCCGCGCGGCCGCGGCGAGGATCTCCCGGCGGTAGGCCGCTATCTCGGAGGCCGAGGCGACGGGCGGCTTGGTGTTGGGCATGACGAGGGCGCGCCCGAAGGAGGCCGCGTGGCGCTCGGCATAGGCGGCCATGGCGGGGCCCCGCCGCAGGTGGGCGTGGAAGTCGTCGGGGAGGGGCAGGACGAAGTTGTCAGCCAAAGTCGAACTCCACGAGCGAGACGTCGTCCTGGAAGCGCGTCGTGGCCGAGCGGGCCTGGACGTCGTGGAGCACGCCGTCCAGGCCCGAGACTCCCTGCGCGCAGGCCGCGACCCGGTTGGACAGCAGCGCCACGAAGGACTCGAGGCCGAAGATGCGGTCGGCCCGGTCGCGGAATTCGTAGATGCCGTCGCTGAACAGGTAGAGGCGCGAGCCGCGGGGAATGATCATCGAATCGGTCCGGTAGTCCGCCTTGGAATCGAGGCCCACGATGACGCCGCCCGTCTGAAGCTCTATCGTCCCTCCACCGGGAAGGACGAGCACGGCGGGCGGGCTGCCGGCGCTGGCGAAGGTGAGCTCGCGGCTTTCCGGATCCCAGATGCCGTACCACGCGGTGAAGTACAGGTAGTTCTGCTCCTCCATGCGAAACGAGGCCGAGAGCCTGGCGAGCACCGAGGCGGGATCGCCGAAATCCGCTCCCGGCAGGACCTGGCTCTTGAGGAGGTTCATGAGCGTGACGGAGAACAGCGCCGACTCGATGCCGTGTCCGCTCACGTCGATGAGATAGAGCGCGAGCGGACCCGGCTCGTCCGCCTCGGCCGCGCCTTCCTCGGGCGGCGCATCTTCGCATTCCTGGCCGCGGATGCGATGATAGCCGAACACGTCCCCGCCGAGCGAGGCCGAGGGGATGAACATCCAGTCGGTCCTGAGCCCGGGCGCGGATAGGCGGGGGGGGAGCAGGCTGCGCACGTAGGCGGCCCCGCCCCGCAGCTCCGCGCGGAGCCGCTCCTGCGCCTCGACGAGGGCGGAGACGTAGAGCGCCTGCTCTTCCATGAGGCTCTTCTTCTCGAGGCAGGACTCGATGCGCGCCTTCAGGATGACGGGCTCGAACTCGCGCGGCAGGTAATCCTCGGCCCCGAGCTGGATGCAGCGGGCTATGCTCTGCGTGTCCGCGAGCGACGAAATGACGATGATGTACAGATCGCCGAGCCGCTCGTCGGCGCGGATCCGCTCGAGGATCTGGTAGCCGCTCATGCCCGGCATCATGACGTCGAGGATCATGATGTCGAAGGGCTCCGCGTCGAGGAGCTCGAGGGCCGAGGCGCCGTCGGCGGCCGCCCGGACGCGGTGCCCCTGTCGCTCGAGATGCCTCGCCAGGATCTCGCGGTTGACGAGATTGTCGTCCACCACGAGGATGCGGCCGGTGCGCGGGGCGGGCTCAAGGGACTCGGTCTCCAGCTTCGATGCCTCCGCCGCGGGGCTCGTCGGGAGCGGCCTCGCCGAATCGGGCTCGACGAGGCCCGAGCGCTCGATCTCGACCAGCTCGAGCAGATCGTTCGCGGCCTCGAGAATCTTGTCGGCGTCGCGCGCGAGGCCGGTGTCGTCGTAGGGCTCGGCGCGGCGCTTGGTCTCCTGAATGAGGCCGATGAGGGCGAAGAGGACATCGTAAATCTCCCGGTCGAGGGACTCGGAGATGTCGGCGGCCGGGATCTCCCGTGGGGAGAATCGCCGGTCGAGCGGGGCGCGGAGCGAAAGCGCGGCTTCGCGTATGCGGCCGAAGAGCTCGGCGAGACGCTCCAGCCCCGCCTCTTCGGCGTCCTGCCGGAAGAGGTCGCCGTAGCCGACGATGTGATTGAGCCGGGTCCGCACGGCGTGCCGCGCGCGCGCCAGCTTTTCCTCCACGATCGCATCGCTCATCGCCTAGCTCTTCTCCGCATGCTCTTCGGCGTATTTCCTGAATTCTTCTTCGGTCATCTTGTCGCTGTACAGCGGGTACAGCGCCTCGACGAGCTCTTCGAGAGTGGGAAATTTCGCTCCATCAAGTTTGTAGGTCATATAGTCCTCGGCGCCATGATAGCCCGTAATCGGCATCGACGCAACAAACAGGCCTTCGGCGAAGGGAAGCGGGCCAGGGCCGCGTTGACTGTCCGGTTCGAGACGCCGTAGAGTAGCCCCATGTACAAGTACGTCATAGAGGGCGGCGCTCCCGTCAGGGGCCGCATCACGTCGAGCGGCAACAAGAACGCCGCCCTTCCCTGCATCGCCGCCTCCATTCTGGGCGGCGCTCCCGTCACCCTGCGCAATATACCCGAGATCGAGGACGTCCTGGTCATGCTGGACGTCCTTCGGTATCTGGGGGCCTCCGTCGAGTCCAAGGGAGCCGGCGCCTGGCAGATCGACGCGCGGCGCCTGTCCCGGACCGACGTGCCCCGCGAGGCCGCGAAGAAGGTTCGGGCCTCCATCCTCTTCGCCGGTCCCTTGCTCGCCCGCTTCGGCAAGGTCGTCCTGCCCCCGCCCGGCGGCGACGTCATCGGCCGGAGGCGGATCGACACCCATGTCCTCGCCCTGGAGGAGCTGGGCGCCCGCATCGACATAGACGGCGTGTTCCGCTTCACCGCGGAGAAGCTCGTCGGAGCCGACATCTTCCTCGACGAGGCCTCGGTCACGGGCACGGAAAACGCCGTCATGGCGGCGGTCCTCGCGGAGGGGCCCACGGTCATCCGCAACGCGGCGAGCGAGCCCCACGTGCAGGACCTCTGCAAGCTCCTCGTCGCCATGGGCGCCAAGATCGACGGCATCGGGTCGAACGTGCTGCATATCGAAGGCGTCGCGGAGCTCGGCGGCGCGGACTATTCGATCGGCCCCGACTACATGGAGATCGGCTCCTTCATAGGACTCACCGCCGTCACCCGCGGCGAACTCGTCATCGACGGCGTCGAGCCCGCCGACCTGCGGCCTCTCAAGATAGCCTTCGGCAGGCTCGGCATAGCCTGGACCGTGGAGGGCCGGACGCTCACGGTGCCCTCGGGTCAGAGCCTGCGCGTCGTGGCCGATCTGGGCGGCCAGGTGCCCAAGATCGACGACGCCCCCTGGCCGGGCTTCCCGCCCGACCTCACCTCGATCATGACGGTCGTCGCCACCCAGTCCGAGGGCACCTCGCTCATCCACGAGAAGATGTTCGAGTCGCGGATGTTCTGGGTGGACAAGCTCATCGGCATGGGGGCTCGCGTCGTGCTCTGCGACCCGCACCGCGCCGTGGTGTCGGGGCCTTCCCGGCTCAAGGGCGACTCGCTCACCTCCCCCGACGTCCGCGCCGGCATGGCCATGGTCATCGCGGCGCTCTGCGCCGAGGGCACCAGCACCATCCACAACGTCTACCAGATCGAGCGCGGCTACGAGAACATCAGCGCCCGCCTCCGCTCCCTGGGGGCCCGCATCGAGCGGGTCGAGGACCGCTAGCGATTCCGCGCCCCCCCGGAGGGTCACACGGCCCGCAGCCTCCCGGAGGGGCGCACGGGCCGCGGCGACCGGAGGCCCGCGGCTTCCCGGGAGCCCCCTCGGAGGCCCGCACGCCCGCGGCGACCGGCGGCCTCCCGGGAGCCCCCTCCCGCGCCTCCGGCGGCCCGCGACGGCCCGCACGGCGGCCGCGCCGCCTTTAGACCTTGGACTTCGGCTCGATGCCGGCTCCGGCCAGGAGGAGCACCGCGAGGAATAGCACGAGGGCGCGGAGTCCCGAGGCCAGGCCGAGCGCGCCCAGGCCCGGCACCACGCGCGCGGACCAGGTCGAGATGAGCAGGTCGATCCGCTCGGTCAGCACCAGGACGGGGATGAGGGCCGCGGCCATGAAGGGCACGAGCAGGTAATGCCCTCGCGTGAAGGAGCGCGCCGGCTCGTGGGCGGAGCGATGCTTCCTGCGGCGGAACCGCACGCCGGCGAAGATGCCCAGGGCGGCCGCGGTGAAGACCGCGAAGGGGATCGCGCTCCGTTCGAGGAGGGCAGCTATGAGAGGGCGCGAGTCTATGCCGTAGGCGGCGTCTTCGGCGGCCGCCCGCCACGCGGTCGGCAGGGAAAGCGATTCCGGCGCGAGGCGCGACGCGATGAGGCGATAGGCCGCGTCGGGACTGAGCGGCAGGTCCAGCGCCGAGGAGATGCCGTCGACCGGGCCGGTCATCCATCGCGGCGCATACACGATGGAGGGATGCCGCTCATCGACGCAGGTCAGGAAGAGCATATCCTGAGACAGCTTGCCGTAGGCGGCATAGACGTGGGAGGTCTCGGCGCCGCCCCGGCTCGGCGCTTCGGTGCGCAGGACTTCGACTTCATGGAAGAACAGCGCGTTGTCTCCCCAGGCCGCCTCGCGGGCCGCCAGGAAGCGAAGCCCCCCGTCCTTCGTCGGAATGCGCAGGAACACCGGCCCCAGCACGGTGCCCGCGAAGGCCGCGTCCACCTCGCCCGTGAAGAAGGCGCTTTTCTTCACCGCCGCGAGACTCTCCGCCAGATAGCGCCTGACGTCGGGATCGCCGCCGTGGGCGACGGCGAGCTCGGAGAAAATGCGGTAGGCGCCGATCGGATCGCCCGACACCAGGCGCCCGTAGCCGTCGAGCTTGCGGCCGTAGAACGCGGCCCGCGCCGCATCCGAACGATCCACGCTTTTCGCCGCGAGACGCTCCCAGGTGGCGGCCGCCAGGCGCTTGGCGTCGAGGTAGGTGGGATCCATGCGGGCGGCCGCCTGGGCGTACCAATTGGCCTCGAAATCGCGGCCTTGGTCGGACAGGGTCAGGGCCTTGAGATAGTAGGCCTTGGCTCCCGACGCGTCCGAGCTTAGCGGCGCCGCGGCCGGAGTCGGTTTCTCCGCCGGCGCCTTGGCCAGGGCCGCGGACAGCACGGCGCCGAGCTCCGTGAGACGCCGATCGGAGGGGCTGATCGCCCGGGCCCTCGCGGCGGCGGCCTCGGCCTGCGCGAACTCGCCCGCATCGAGGGCCTGCCTCGTGTCGGCGAGCGCGGCGTTGAACAGCCCGCTCGAGCGCAGGGCCGCCGCCTTCGCGGCATCGAGCCCCGGCTCAGCGGTGATCGCCGCCGCCGCGAGCAGCGCCGAGAGGATCGCCGCCGGCAGGATGGCCGCGGCTACGAGCTCGTCGCCTCTTCCCTCCGCCGTCCCCAGGGCCACCGCGATCGCCAGGAACTGGAGCATGGGCATCCAACGGAAGAACTCGAGGAGGGCGCCGGCAGTCTCCCATCGGAGCGCCAGGGCCGGGATCACCACATTGGCCGAATAGCCCGCCACGGCGCCGGCGAAGAACAGGGCCAGCGCCATGGCGTCGATCAGCAGCACGGCTCCGACTACCCTGCGGCCGCTACGCATCGAAACGTCTCCTGGCCGCACCCGGCCTCAGGGTGTCGACGAGGCCTATGAGGATGCCGAGAGCGGCCTCGGCGCCCGCCATGAATAAGGGGGGGCTCAGGTGCAGGCCGAGCCGCCCGAGCAGGGGCGCCGCCAAGCTCCCGGCCTCAGGCCCGGCGAGAAAGGCATCCAGGACCAACACGCCCAGCAAGCCCGCCGCGGCCAGGAAGGCGTTGGCCAGCGTCCACGAGCTGAGCCGCGCCAGGAAGCGCAGAGAGGCGGCGAGCAGGCCGAATCCGAGCGCCGCGGCCAAGGCCTGGAGGGGGGACGCTCCGCTCGGGTCGGCCAGTCGATCCCATATCCACCAGGGATTCAGCGCTCCCGCCTCGGGCAGAAGCTCGATCGGCCGGGCCGGCGAGAGGGCCGCGGGAAAGGCGCGGCTGCCGATGAAGATCACGCCCCTGGAGGGGTCGAAGGGAGCGCTCGGCGCGTAGACGAGCCGGGGCTGGGACGAGGAGAAGTCGGCTCCGACGGCGTCGATGGCCGTGTCGCCCTTCCAGGCTCCTATCCAGACGACGAGCGGCCCGCGCTCGAGAGCCATGTCGGCTCTAAGCGGCGCGGCCGCGGCCGCGGCCTGCCGGGGCCGGGTGGACTGCCTGAGCTCTTCCACCAAGGGGAAGCGCCCGAGCCCGACCGAGGCGGTCAGGGGGAGCAGGGCCACCACTATCAGCGCCAGCCATCCCAGGCCGCGGTTCGGCACCCGCGATTCGACCGTGAAAAAGGAGAGGAAAAGGGTCATGAGGCCGGCGAGCGGCATATAGAGGAGCATGGACGAGACTCCCTCGCGGAAGGTGGCGACGATCCGGGGAGCCTCGGTGCGCAACGATGCGTCAAGGGCACCCGCTCCACCCACGAGAAGCAGGGCCAGCAGGAATTCTATACAAGCGCGGCTCAGGGTCCCGAGCCAAGTTTTCATTGCTCGACTCTAGCATGTCCGGAACCGACCTGCAAGATTGAAGGGAAATCCACGGCTCCCGGTAGTCTCCGCACAAGTTATCCACAAGCCGGAACGGATTGACATGAGCGGAAAGCGTTATCCTGTAAAGAAATTCTAATAATATTTCAATAATCGACCCGGATACGCCAAAATGGCGATTGTCGTTAATTCATTTATAAGTATATAGTTAACACTATGAATCGCCAAAAACTCCACTTCCTCTCGCTTCGAATGCGAGGAAACGTCTACTTTCTTATACGAAGATATCGCTAGGCTATTTTCTCAACCAAAAGGCACACAGGTTATGCACAGGTCTTCGCAAGAAGACGATATCCCAGGCCCCTCGTCGCCTTGATGATCTCCCCCATTCCCGGGTAGGCCTCTTCCAAACGCCGCCGAATCGAGGAAATATGCACGTCGGGCGCCCGTGATCGACGGCCTTCGTCGCCCCAAAGGGCGAAGCAGAGGGCGGCTCGCGGCACCGGCCTGCCCGCATTGAGCATGAGTATTCTCAGGAGCTTGCGCTCCGGTTCCGTGAGCGTAAGTTCGGCGTGCAGGGGCGCGAGAATCCGGAGCGTCGCGCTCTCGAGCTCCATGACGAAGCCGCCGCCCTCGGTCCGGGGCAACTTGATGCGGGTCGAGCGCGCGAAAAGCTCGCTCAGGTTCCAGGGCTCGCGGAGATAGTCGAGACAGCCGGCCTCGAAGGCGGCGCCGATGAGCGCGGCGGGACCGTAGGCGAAGGCGGGCATCCGCCGCAGGCTCTCAGGGAGGCCGAGATAGCGTTCGGCCGGAACTACGGACAGATCGGCGGGGCAGGCTGGGGCGTCGATAGGGGATACGGAAAGGACGAATCCCTCATCTCCGCCGATCGAGGCGCCGTACGACGTGTACGGCTCCCGGTCGGCGAAAATGCGGATGACCATGGGCTCAAGCGGCCTAGGGCTTGGGCTGCTCCCCCCCGGCGCCGGGGGCCCCGGCATCCTGGGTGAGCATCTTGCGCTTGAGGTCTTCCAGCATGGTGTCGGCGCCCGCGCCGGAGGACTCGAGCTGCGCGAATTGCTTTTCGAGGGAGCTGTCGGCCGAGAGGTCCTCGAGCTCCTTGTTCGCCTCGGCCCGCGCCTCGAGCTCGTCGACCTTTTTCGACATCCGCTCGAAGGTGTCGAAGGAACTGGTGTTGCCCGAGAGGCTCGACATGGTCTTGTTGATCTTTTCCTGGGCTTCGGCCCGCTTGGCCCGGGCGACCAGGATGTTCTTCTTGCGCGAGGCCTCGTCGATCTTGTTCTGAAGCTGCCTCAGCGAGTCCTTGAGCTTCTCGACCGAGTCCTTCTGGGCCTCCCATTGGGTCTGGAGCTGGGTGGTGTAGCCTTCGTACTCCTGCTTGCGCAGCAGCGCTTCCTTGGCGAGATCGTCGCGGTTGGCGCGCACGGCCAGCATGGCTTTCTTTTCCCAGTCCTCGGCCTGGCTCTTGTTCGTGAGCAGGTCGCGTTCGAGTTTCTTCTCGTCGGCGATGGCCATGGCCACGGCCTTCTTGGACTCGATCATCTGCTCGTTCATGTCTATGAGCAGCTGGTTGAGCATCTTTTCGGGATTCTCGGCTTTGCTGATCATATCGTTGATATTGGATGAGACGACGGTCCTGAATCGATCGAAAATGCCCATGACGGGTCCTCCTCAGTTGGCCCTGTAGCGCGAAAGCACGGGATAGTGCTCGGACAGGGCGAAGCCGATCGCGACGAGCGAGGCTTCGAATTCGGCCTTGTCCATGTCGGCGAACTCGAGGGTGTCGATGAGTACCACCTCGTCCCCCTCGAGCGCGTAGGCTCCGTGCAGGAGCCCTTCGTAGTTCAGCTTTAGGAGCTCGGCGAAGAATTCCTCCCGATTGGCCGCCGGCGCCGGCATGACCCGCGCGTGCAGGATGACGACCGGTTCGGCGAAGGAGACGAAGATGCCGGGCAGGCCCTTCGACTGGTCGTCGACGAGCCACGTGCCGGGCTGGGGCTCCTCGTAGGCCACGCCCAGCTCCATGAGGTATTCCTCGATCTTATTGAGACCCGCCATCGGAAGCCTCCTTGGGAACGCGAAGAAAAGCGCCTCGATCTAGCCCAGGAATACCTGCCCCGAATTGTCGATGGCGAGAATGGTCTTGCACTCGGAGCAGCGGAATCGCCCGGGCTTCGAAGCCTTGAGTTTTTTGTTGCAGATCGGGCACGAAAATATCTTCGGGAAGACCGAGGCGGCCGAGCTCTGGTCGCCTTGCTGGAAGAAGCCGGTGGCCTCTTCGATATTGTCCTTGATGTTGAAGAACTGGGAGAAGCCGAGGAGCTGGAAGACTTCGTAGACCTTGGGCTGGATCTCGAGCAGGACTATGTCGCCGCCGCGCGGCCGCACCGCCTTGAGAAATGCGGTGAACGAACCGATGCCGGTCGAGGAGACGTAGTTGAGGCCCCCGCAATCGAAGATGAGGCGGATGAACCCGGAATCGATGGCCTTTCCGACGCGCTTCTGGAAAAAATTGGAATTGTAGGTGTCAATGTAACCGGTCAGGGAGAGTGAGAGGCAACTGTCCACGGTATCGACTTTCCGGAGAACGATCTTGAGGCTGTCGTCTTTTTCGTCATCGAATCCAGGAACGATATCGTTATTGTTCATGGTGCTCCTCTTCGCCTCATATCGCACAAATCAAAACCATTGTAGAAGCATCTTAATGCTCTCGTCAATGCTGTGTCAAATCCGCGCGGCGCCGAGACGGGAGTGCGTCCGATCGAAGGGCGCCCGCGCAGCGTCGACGGGTCTACCTTGTATTATCGGTCCGAAGAAGCCGAATTAAAAGGCCAGACCGGCGTCCATGGTCAGGATTGCGCCCGAGGCGGCGCAGGGATCGGCCGCGATGAGCGCCACCGCCGCCCCGGCGATGTCCCGGGCGGAGAGCAGGTCGCCGCGCGGGGCCTTGCCGCGCAAGTCCCGCCTCGCATGCTCGTCCAGATACTCGGTGTCGACGAGGCCGGGGCAGACGGCCAGGCAGGCCACGCCCGACCGAGCGCCCTCCGCGGCGAGCGACTTCACGATCACGGCCAGGCCCGTCTTGGCCGCTGCGTAGGCGGCATTGGAGGCGTAGGCCCGGATGCCGTCGGTCCTCGTCCCCCCGAAGAAGAGCATGCGGCCCCAGCCGTTTCCCGCCATGCCCGGCAGCAGGGCCGAGGCCAGGGCGCCCGGGAGGGCCAGGTCGAGGAGGGCGACGCGCTCCCAGTCGTCTGGAGTCGTGGCGGCGAGGCTCTTCCGGACGAAGGGCCCGAAGGCGCAGACGACAATATCGATGCGTCCGAGCCCGGGGAGCCTGGCGAGGATATCGGCGGGACGGTCGATCCGCTGGAGGAAGCCGGAAACGGCGGCCCCGCCCGCGGCCTGGGCGCGGGCCTCCCGCAGGGCCTCGTCCAGGCGGTCGCGCGAGGAGCCGCCGTGGATCTGGAGCGCGGCGCCGCGTCGGGCCAGCTCCACGGCCACCGCGCGGCCGAGCCCCCCCGAGCCGCCCACGACGAGGGCGGCTCGGCCCGCGAGCGATCCGGCCGCCGCGGCGCGGCCGGGGGGGAGATCTTGCGGTGTCGACATATCGAACGTACTATAGCGGCCGCTCCGCGGGCCCGCAAGGCGCCGTGCGCGGCCGGGCTTCTCGGTTCGGCGAGGGCGCGGCCGGCGCGATGCGGGGGAAGGGCTCTGCCATGGACGAACCGGATCTTTCGGCCTTCGAGGTGCTGCTGTGCCGCGCCGAAGAGAGCGGCAACGTGGGCGCGGTCTGCCGCGCCATGAAGACGATGGGCCTCTCCAGGCTCAGCCTGGTCGGCTGCCCCGAGTACGACGAGGGGCGGCTGCGCGCCATGGCGGTGCATGCGGCGGACGTCTACGAGTCGGCCCGCCGCTTCCCCGACCTCGCCTCGGCCCTCGCCGAAACCACGCTGTCCGCGGGCTTCACGCGCCGGCGGGGCGCGCGAAGGAAGAGCTTCTCCCTCAGCGTCGAGGATTTCGCCGCGCGGGTGTCGGACCTCGCCCCGCCCCGCCGCGGGGGCCGCGTGGCGCTCGTCTTCGGCAACGAGCGCAGCGGCCTCGGCGCCGAGGAGATCGGGCTGTGCAGCCTGGCCGTCCACATCCCCACGAGCGAAGCCTTCCCCTCGCTCAATCTGGCCCAGGCGGTGCAGATAGCCTGCTACGAACTGAGGCGCCGGGCGCTGGGAACGATCACCGGCTCGGCCGCCGCGGTGACGAGAGCGGCGGCCGATGAGGCAGTCGCCCGCATCGCGGAGGAGCTCCGCGATCTCGGCTTCTTCACCCGGGGCGAGGGCGAAGCTCTCCGCGCCTTCCTGCGCGACAGCGTGGAGCGCTCGGGCTACAGCCTCTCCGAGCTTCGGTACTTCGAATCGATCTTCCGCAAGACGGCGGCGCTGGCACGGCGCCCCGGAGCGGCCATCCGCTAGAACACGATGTGCTCTTCTTCTATTTCGCCGGCGCTTCGGGAATGGACGAAGGCGCGCAGCATCACGCTGCGCAGCTGGCGCACGTTGCCGGGCCAGTCGAAGTCGACGAGCCGGCGAAGGGCTCCTCGGCCGATGACCGTCTTCCCCGCCGAGGCCTCGTCGAGGAAATGCGCGGCTATGTCGGGTATGTCCTCGCGGCATTCGCGCAGCGGGGGAAGCCTGAGGACGAGGGTGTCGATCCGGTAGTAGAGGTCGGCCCGGTAGCGGCCCTCCGCGACCGCGGCCTCGATATCGCGGTTCGTGGCCGCGATGAGGCGGACGTCCGAGGACCGAGGCTCCCGCGCTCCCAGCGGCCAGATCTCGCCCGTCTCGAGGGCGCGCAGGAGCTTCGCCTGCACGCCGAGGCTCATGTCGCCGATCTCGTCCAGGAACAGCACCCCGCCTCGCGCGAGCTCGAAGACTCCGGCTCGGTCGATCGCGTCGGTGAAGGCGCCGCGCTCGGTGCCGAAGAGCTCGCTCTCGGCGAGCAGATCCGGGAGCGCGGCGCAGTTCCTGCCGATGAAGGGACCGGCGCGGCGCCGCGACGATTCGTGGAGGCTGTGGGCGGCGAGTTCCTTGCCCGTGCCGCTTTCGCCGAGGATGAGGACGGGATGGTCGCTCTTCGCGTAGAGTTTGATCCGCTCCGCCACCTCGAGCAGGGCGGGGCAGGACCCGATGAAGGGCGAGGCGTCGCGCCGCTCGGCCTCGCGCAGCATGAGGACTCGGGCCAGAGAGTCCCTGAGCTCCCGGATCGTCGCCTTCGCGGGGAGGACCTCGGCGGCTCCGCGTCCCGTCGCCGCCGCCGACTGCTCCATCGACGCGAGGGCTATCAGCGGCACTGCGGAGGGCACTATCGTCGCGGCCGGATCGCGCTCGAGCGCCTCCCAGCTCGCCACGATGGCGGCCGGATGCCGCCGCCGCGCCGTGTCCGCCGCGTCCCGGCAGCACTCGCAGGCCAGGATGCGATACTCGTCCGCCAGGGCCGCCGCGATGCCGCGAGCGGCCTCAGCCTTCACCCCGAGGATCAGGATCGTGTCCATGGTCGGAGTGATAGGATCGCCCGGGGATGAATGCAAGTAAACAAACGCTTAATCGCGGCTTTTCCGTCGGGAATGGCGCTCGCGGCCGGCGGGGAGGCGCCGCGGCGATCCGCGACCCCGTCGCTGTTCTCCGCCGAGCCGCGGCTGCCCGTCTCGGCGACCTCGTCTCGCGGCCGGCGGGGAGGCGCCGCGGCGATCCGCGACCCCGTCGCTGTTCGCCGCCGAGGCGCGGCGGAGGCGGCCCTCGCTTTAGTCGTGTCTGATGCGCGCGACCAGGAGGAGTATCTTGAACCAGAGGAAGATGCAGAGACGGTAGATCTTCCAGGGCCGCCGAAGGATGGCGAGAGTCCACTCGAGCCCGCGGGAGAAAAGCGCGTGGGGCGCCTTCACGTGACGCTCGGCGAAGACCTCGAAGAGGTCGGAGCACCAGAGGTAGATGCCGGAGTTGAAGCGGGCCAGGTTGCGGGGTATCCAGCGCTCCCTGCCCGGGACGCCCGAGCCGACGAGGAGGAGACTCGGCGTCGATTTTCTCACCGCCTCGACGATCGCGGCTTCCGTGCCCCTGGGATAGCGCCCCAGGTAGCGGCCCACGACCCGCAGCCCCGGGAAGGTCGACTTGATGTTCGACTCGGCCTTCATGAGCGTGGTGCGGGTCGAGCCGAGGAGATAGACCGACTTTCCGCGCCGCTCGAGGGCCGCGAGCAGCTTGACGATGAAGTCGAAGGGCTGGTAGCGGATGGGCTCGGCCTTTTTCAGAAAATGCGCGCCCTTGACTATGGCCAGGGAAATGGGCAGGACGAGGGTCGCCCCGGCGACCATGGTGTGGAACTCGCCCGCGCGCCGCGCGCGCATGAGGTCCCAGAGGGAGAGAAGCACTATCTGGTGGTTCTTGCCGTCCTCCAGGCGGGCGGCGAGATCGGCGATCTCCGAGGGCGGGAGGATGTCCACGGGGACGCCGAGGATGTTGATGCGGCTCACTGAGGCTTGGGCATCCATGATGAACGCTCCGACAGGATGATGTTCGCCGAGGCGACGGCGACGAGGGCCGCGGTCTCGGTGCGTAGAATGGCGCCCGCGAGGCGAAGAGGGCGGAAGCCGGCTTCGCGCAGGAACGAGACTTCGTCCTCGGCGAATCCGCCTTCCGGTCCCACGCAGAGGACGATTCGACTCGGCGTCTCGGTAAGATATCCGTGCAGGCTGGCCTGTGCAAGGGGAGCCTCGTGCAGGAGGAGCCGCAGCTCGCCCCGCTCCGGGTCCGGGGCGCCGAGGAGGGCGACGAGTCCGACAAGGTCGACCGGCGCCAGGACCTGAGTCGGCACTGTCGAGCCCGACTGCTGGAGCGCTTCGCGGACGATCCTCTCCCAGCGCGACTTTCTTCCCGCCGGGTCGTGGGCGGATCGCGGCACGCAATGCCGCGAGACGAGGGGGACTATCCGACTCACGCCGGCCTCGGCGGCCTGGCGCACGATCAGGTCCATCTTCGCGCCCTTGGGAAGGCCCTGCGCGAGGGTTATGGGCGGCGGCGCCCAGGCCGCCCCGCCGAGCGCTCCGGTGCGGGATTCCGCGCGGTCGCCCGACGCCTTCACCGCGGTCCGGAGGCTCGCCGCACCGGATCGCCCCCGAGCGCCGCGCAGGTCGCCGAGCGCCGCGGACGGGCTCTCGGGCGGAAGCGGCTCGACGGCGAGGCGCAGGACCTCGTCGCCGAGCTCGCGGACCGAGCAGAGCCAGCGCCTGCCCGCGCCGTCCATGCCGACGAAATTATCGCCCTCCCCGAGGCGAAGGACGCGCGCGAGATACCGGGCCCGCCCGCCCCGGACGAAACATTCCGGCCCGCCGTCCCAGTCCTCGGGCAAAACGAATTGGCGCATCGCCGCCGGGCTCCGCCCGGGCGACGCCGTGCCGCCCGGGATCCGAGCCTAGTTGCTCGTGCCCGCCGGGGCGGGTACCGGCGCACCCGCACCCGCGGCCGGAGCCGCCGCGGCGGCCTTTTGGGCCTCGGCCGCGCGCTTCGCCTCGACCAATTCCTTGACTGTCTTGGCTTTGGCGAGGAGTTCGGGGTAGTTGGGATCGTTTAGGACCTTGATCGCCGCCTTCAGCGCATCGTCGAACTCGAGGTCGTAGACCGGCGCGTTGCCGAGGCTCTCGAGCTGGTCGCGGACGAGGCGCTCGAGGATGGCTGCGGGCAAGGGGTAGGTCGGCTGGAGCGAGGCCGCGAAGGCATTGCGTTCCGCGACGGTAGCCGCGGGGTGAGCCGTGGCGAAGGCCGCCAGCTTCCCCGACTCGATGAGCTTGCCGAGGGTATCGGTCTGGGCCTTGCTGAGCTCGGGCTCCTTGACCTCGAGGTCGGGAGGGATGCCGGTCTTGTCGATGTTCTCGTCGCTCGGGGTGTAGTACCGGGCCGTCGTCAGCTTGAAGCCGGTGGAGCCGATCGGGAAGACCTGCTGGACCGAGCCCTTGCCGTAGCTGTTCTCGCCGACGAGGTAGGCGCGCTTGTTGTCCTTGAGGGCGCCGGCGAGGATCTCGGAGGCCGAGGCCGAGCCGCGGTTGATGAGCACGACGACGGGAATGTCGGCGGGGACGAGGGCCTTGCCCGTGGCCCGGGCCACGGAGTTCTCGAAGACGTTCCGGCTCTTGGTGGACACGATTATCCCGGAGTCGATGAAGTCGCCGGCGACGCCGATGACGGCCTGCAGCAGCCCGCCCGGATCGTTGCGCACGTCCACGATCATGGCGCGATAGCCTTCCTTATTGAAGGCGTCGATCGCGTCGTCGACCCGCGCCTTGGTGGCGGCGGTGAACTCGATGATCCTGAGGTAGG